>CALHFG010000033.1 GCA_938029215.1 uncultured Acidimicrobiales bacterium
GGCGGTGATGGCGGCGGCGAGCTTCGATGTGAAGGGCGTTGCATCACTCGCAGGCGAAAGCGAGGAAGACATGCCGATGTTGTCTCGGCGCGCGAACGAACAGATTTTGAGCCCCACACCCATTTCGTCACCGTATCGAAACGATCTCCCCCCGCCACCAACCCCCACCCATGGTGGTTGTTTCACCGCTTTTGGTCCCATTTCCCGCCCGTACCGCGCTTGCCCACCGCCCTCCGTCGCTGTTTTGGGGTACCTGCGTTCTCCCCTTCAGGGGGACTCCGCGGAACCGGAGGGGTTCTTTTGCGCTACGTGGCGAACGCACCGCGGATCGCCTGAGCCAACGAGGGCTCAGGGCCTAACGATGCTTTGGGTAAACCGAATGCGTCCACTCACGAAACCTGCGTTCTCCCCTTCAGCTATCACTAAGTGGAAAACCCTTGGGCCACTCCTAGGATATTGGGTCTGCGTTTTCGCAAGCTTTCGAGGTATTCACTATGTCTAAGATCTGTCAAGTAACTGGTCGTAAGCCGACCTTCGGTAACAGCATCTCTCACTCGCATCGCGTCACCAAGCGACGCTGGAACCCTAACATTCAGCGCCAGCGCTTCTGGGTTCCCAATGAGAAGCGATGGGTGACCCTGACGGTCAGCACCAAAGGCATCAAGACCATCAACAAAAACGGTATCGAAACCGTCCTGGCCGACATGCGTCGCCGTGGGGAGAAGATCTAATGGCAAAGAGTGGCGAGAAGCGTCCCCTGATCAAGATGCGCTCCACCGAGGGCACCGGGTTCACCTACGTGACCCGCAAGAACAAGACCAATACCCGTGAGCGTCTCGAGCTCCGCAAGTACGACCCCGTACTGCGCAAGCACGTGATCTTCAAAGAAGAGCGCTAACAAACATTTGGTAACCGTCTCTGCGATCACACGGTCACAGTAAGGATGGTTGACGTAGTAACAAGTGAACGAAGGGCCCGACGGTACATCCGGCGGGCTTTTTCGATTCCGCTCGCCCTCGCAGTCGCACCGCTCATGGTGCTGCTCAGTCCAGTGGTGTTCCCGGTGCTGCTGCTCATCGATCTGTTCACCGCGCCACGACGCCTCCCGCTCACCCGTCTAGGTGGCCTCGCCATGGTGTTCGCGTTTCACGAGTGGATGGCCATGTTCCTTTACCTTCAACGGGCGGTGCTCCCCCAGGAGAACCGTTGGAACGCCATGCGGGAAGCCATGGGTATCTGGAGCGGGTCGTTACACAAATGGGCGGGCTACATTGCCGGACTCCAGTTCGACTGGGCCGAACCATCGACAATGCCGGACGGTCATCCCCTGGTTATCGCTCGCCATGCATCCAACATCGATGCCATCATCCCGGCGTCACTCTTCGCCGGAATTCTGGATCGTCCAGCCCACCATGTGCTGAAGAACGAACTTCGTTGGGCTCCGTCGATGGATCTGTTCGGGCCACCGCTAGGCAACTACTTCGTCCAACGCGGCAAGGACACCGATGCAGAGCTCCGCCAGCTGGAACGCCTGGCCGACATTGTGCGCCCCGACGGCAGCCTCGTGATCTTTCCAGAAGGCACGTTCTCAACACCGGAAACACGAGCCAAGGTTCGAGCGTCGCTCGCTCGCAAAGGCGAACTTGAAGCGGTGGCCCTGTCGGATGAGCTCCAGGCTCTGCTTCCGCCAAAACCCGCTGGGGTGTTGACGCTGCTAAACGCCAGACCCGACTGCGTGCCGATGGTGCTCGCTCACCGCGGCCTCGACAACGTTGCAAGTTTCAAGGGGCTGCGCGCCTCGCTGCCACTTCGGGAACCGGTCGTCGTGCGATGGTGGCCCACCGCTCCGCCGCCAGCCGACCGAGACGGTCAGGTTCGTTGGCTCCAGGACGAATGGCGCCGGGCCGACCGGTGGATCATCTCGGGGAGCAACGAGATCCCAGCCCTCACCGACTGAAGGGCCTACGGCTCCCACCAGTCGACCGTCACGCCGGCGACCCGGCCGTCCACATCGAAGAAGACATCGAAGGTTCGCCACTGCAGGCAGCTGTCGATCGAGTCACCCGCCGGTTGCGCAGACACACGGCGAAGTCCCGCTAGCGACGCCGGGGCGGGTACCGGTGGCGAAGCACAGTGGTTGTGCGGGCCGCTGATTACTTCTGGATCCGGAACGACGGCGAGAGCGGTAAAGGCCTCCTCCCCGCTCGCCCGGAAAAACGGAACGTTCTCAATCAGCCAATTGGATCGAATCGACATGTCGTCAGGACCTAGTCGACGGCCCTCGTTTGGCCCGGCTCCAAGAACAACCTCATCGGCCCAGACGACTTCGGCGCCAAGAGAACCTCCCGCGGCGAAGGTTTGCAGCGCTTGGACCACCGAACGTTCCTCGGCGCTCGGGTCCGCCTGAAACAGTTCGGCCTCAACGGTTATCCCGGCCCGTTCGAGCAATGGAGCGGTCAGTTCGCCGTCGGTAACCAAGGCATCCTGAGATATCACTCGAACCCGACCGGGTTCGATGAGCGCCTCAACCGACGGCGATCGGCGGAATCCGGTGCCGAGCATCTCCTCCACCGCCTGCCGTAGATCGTCGCCTAACTCGGCTCCGGTCTCGGCCAGCGCAACCTCCCATACGTTGCTGACATCAGGGGGTGCCGCGGCCGCCAGCCGTATTCCGGCGGCCGACTCCGGACCAACGGTCCCGGCGATCACCACCGAATCGCCCGACTTCACGATGCGCACCTCAAAAACACCGTCGTCCACCGTCACCTCGGTCGAGCCGTCGTCAGCGATCGAGACGACGGCCGCGTTGCCATCGCCAAAGATCCAGCCGGCCTCCGTACGCTGCGGGACCGATCGCAGTGACTGGGCCAGTTGCTCCCAGACAGCGTCGGACCAGGCCGATCCCGCAAAGACGCTCCGCAGCCAACTCTCGTCACAGCGAGCCACGGCTAGGGTCGCCTGGAGGAATCTGGTGCCGGACTCGTCGTTCAACTGACTGGGCGTTGGCAACACGATGCCGTCCATGGTGCTGCACAGTCCCAGGCTTCCGGTTGTGTATGAGGCAGGCCTCTCCTCGGTGTTCGGGACAACCAGCGCCGCGAGTCCTGGAATCGCGACGAACGAATCTACTCGCCCCGTGAACAGGTCGATCACCACGTGTTGGGACGGTGGCAACGCCGGCTCCTGCGGACCTCGGTGCGCCAGTATGAAACGGCCATTGAAGTCGTCGATTGACACGACCGATTCTGCCGGTCCGCCGAAGTCCCAAACAGTTGCTTGGTCGCCGTCCTGAAGTAGCCGCAGGGCATCGGGCACGATCGCTTCGAAGTCGCCCGGTATGACCTCGACTGAGAAACCGTTTGCGGCCCCTATCGCCTGGCGATCGTCGAAGAACGAGACGGCTGGCTCACCGGATCCAAGGTCAACCGCTCCTTCGTCGGTAAGTACCTCCAGCTGCCCGGAGACGTTCCGGCGTACTCCTTCAACCGGTTCAGAGAAGAGCACCTCCGGCTCGGTTGCACCTGGGGAGAAGGCGAGAACACCGTCTTGGGTAGCAACAACCAGTGTTCCATCCAGTCGTCGGTCCATTCCACGAGCGGAACCGAACTGCACACCGGACACCCCGAACGTCTCACCGGTGTCGGAAACCAGTGAGTTGGTCTGCAGATCGAACCGCACCCAGCTGGCTCCTTCGAACAGCGGGCCCGCTGGAGGCGGTTCGGTGATCGTGGTTGAAGGCAACGTGGACGTAGGAGGGATCGTGGTGGTAGCGGTTGAGGTGGGGACGAGATCCACAACGTCAACCGGCGAATCTGATCGCAAAGACTGGAACGCAACGACGCCGCCGACCGCAACCAGAACCGCGGCAGCGAGCGCCAGCAAACGCCGGGACCGGCCGTGAAGGTGGGTACCGGGAACAGGGTTTAGTGAGCTTGCCGATTCGATCCGCGTCCAAAGATCTGGCGTTGGAATGGAATGCAACGGTTCGAACGCTCTTGCGATGTCTGCGTCGAGATCGACGTCGTCATCGTTCATTTCAATCCTCCTAGCGACGTGCGAAGTTGGTCGTGAGCACGATGCAACTGCACTCGAACCGAACCTGGGGTCGACTCGATGAGGTCGGCGATCTCGGCGGGGCGGTAGTTCGCTACATAGCGAAGGGCGACGATCAAACGTTGTTGATCCGACAGGTCTTGGAGTTGAGACAGGAACTCCAGAGTCGACCGGTCGAACACACCTGATTCGGGAACCGAAGCAACAGATACCGCAACATCGGTGCGCTTCTTCAGCAACCCCGCAGCGATCTGGAAACTGGCTTTCCATACCCATGCATCCACGTCGGCGATCTTGTCCTCGCGCCGAAGCGCCTGGCTGAACGCCTCCGACTCTGCGTCGCTCGCGATTTCGGCATCTCCCGAATAGGCAAACAGGGAGCGCCACAGTCGGTCGTGGATGCGTCGATACGACGCCTCTGCTCGGCCGGTGGTCATCGTGCTCACAACAGTAGAGGGGTTCTGGGCAGCCAAATCGTTAACAGCGACGTTCCGATTTCTCCAGCTCCCAGGACCCATCGTCGCTGTTCAGGGCTGTTATCGCCGTGTAACACCCACTTCGTAGATTCGAGCAACACCCAAAGTGGGTGAACCTAGGAAAGGAACGACGATGCGTTTGCCTCGACAATCTCTTGCGCGGATTTCCGCAGTTCTGGCTGCATTCAGCCTCTTGGCGGTACTGGGGGTCACAAGCCCAGCAGTAGCGTCCGATGATCCCCCGACTACAGGCGGTGACGGCGAGCAGATCGCCGATGCCGCGGTGACCTTCGGAAGTAACGGGCTCTACGTAGGCCCCGATGACAAGGTGTACATCGCCAGTGTTGGTGGCGACGAAATCACTGTGCACGATCCGAACTCTGGCTACCTTCTCGATCGGATCGGTCCGGAACGGGGCGTCAACGCGCCAGACGACCTGTTCATTACTGGCGACGGCACCATCTACTGGACCGAGATCTTTCGGGGCAATGTGGGCATGTTAAAGCCCAACGGTGAGTCCAAGATTCAGTTCGTCGGACCAGGAGTCAATCCCATCACAATGTCCGACGACGGACGGCTCTTCGTGGCGCGAGTTTTCCTTGGCGACGGACTCTACGAGTTGGATCCCGACCTCGAGGATGAGCCTCGCCTGATCAAGGAAGACACCCGGCTTGCCCCCGATGCTTTCGCTGGCCTAAACGGCATGGACTTCGGCCCAGACGGGCTGTTGTATGCGCCCGCATTCGGTCAAGGCGTCATCGTGTCGATCGACGTCGACCAGCCGGATCCAGACCTCACGGTTGTGGCTGAGGGCTTTGCCGTGCCAGCCGCGGTTGCGTTCAGCCCGGCCGGAGAACTGCACGCCGTGGACCTGGCAGGCGTGAGCGGCAAGGGCCAGGTCGTGAAAGTCGACATGGGTGGAACCGATCACGAGGTGCTCATCGAGGTTGACGGCACCCTGGACAATCTGGCGTTCGATCGCCACGGACGAATCTTCGCGGCCGAAGGAACCGAAGGCACGTTCGTGCGTTGGAGCCCCGACGGCGAAGTGCGCCGCATGGCTCCCAACGGTCTCACCGCACCTGGGGCCTTGACCTTCGGGTCCGATGGACGTCTCTGGGTGGCAGACAACTTCTCCCTCCGCGGCTACGGCGAAGGCCCCACGCCCGAGGTTTCGTTCCACGATCGGTTCCTACCGCCAGGGGTCGGATTCGCCGGTGCCGGCTCGGTTGCAGCCGACGGCGACAACCTCATCATCAGCTGGTCGTTTGGAAATAGCGTGCAGGTCTTCGACCCCGCCACCGGTGCGGTGTTACAAGACATCCGGAGTTTGGCCATTCCGATCAACGCCATCCGCCACGGTGACGTGATTGCTGCGGTCCAGGCCGGGGCAGCCAACGTGGTAAACGCCGAGACCGGCGACGTGCTTCTACAAAGCGCAGGTTTGCCGTTCGGACTGACAAGCGACGGGACCACCCTCTATGTCGGCGACTGGGCGCTTGGGACCATCACCGCAGTGGGACCGAATGGCACCACGATCGTCGCCAGCGGGTTGGCTCAGCCCGAGGGCATGACGCTGACCGGGAATCATCTCTTGGTGGTTGAGGCCGGTAGTCGCACCCTTACCGCAATCGACCTTGACGATGGTTCGTCAGAACCGCTGATCACCGAACTCAACGTCGGCCGGCGAGGAATTCCGGGGTTCCTCCCCGTGGGGTTCCTTTCCGACGTCGTGGTCCATCCCAAGACAGGAGATGTCTATGTCTCCAGCGACACCGATCGAACGGTCTATCGATTCGACGACTTGGAGCTCGATGACGACGACAACAATGATGACGACGACAACGACAACGACAACGACAACGACAACGCTGCGCCAACCCGAATCGTGGTCGAGGAAGGTGAGTCGATTCAGGCCGCTCTGGATCAAGCCGGCAACGGAACACGAGTCATTGTGCGTGGCGCCCATAACGAGGCCGTGTGGATCAAGACCAGCGGAGTCTCGCTGATTGGGCAGGGTGCCACCATCTCGGTTCCCGCCGAAGCCGCCGATATCACCACACCGTGCAACGTCTTTGGACAACCCCCCACCGCCATCTGCGTTGGGCCCGAGGCAGCAACTTCGCCCGATGGCCCGCCGTCGCCTGATCAATACCTGGAGAACGTGACGGTTCGCGGGTTCAGGTTTGCCGATACACCCTTCGATGCGATCGGGTCGCTCTTTACGAACGGAATCACCGTCCGGGACAACGTTGTTGAGCGGCCAGGGTGTGACGGAGTGTTCGTGATCTTCGCCGAACGGTTCTCCATACGCAACAACACGGTGGCCGAGTCTCTGGACTGCAATGGCATCAACGTGCAGGCCTCAACCGGTGGCACTGTTGCGAACAACGTGAGCAATGGCAACTCGCAATCGGGTGTCAGCGTCGGCGACGTTTCGCACGTCACGATCCGCAACAACCAGACCGCCAGCAACTGCAATGGCATCAGCTATGGAAATGGGGACGATGGAGGCTTCGGCATCCGGTCAGAACCATTCCCGGGCAACGATGTTCGCATCGTTCATAACGTCGCAAGCGGGAACAACCGAAACTGCGAGTTCGGTCCGGTCGTAATCGGCGGTGCCGGAATACTGATCGGCGGAGCAAACGGTGTGGTCGTTGCCAACAACACCACGAACGACAATGTGGTCGCCGAAGCCTCCGCCGCTTCGGCCGGCATCGTGGTCACGGGATTCCCCAACCCCGACGGGAGTTCCAACCCCTCAACCGGCGTTGTGGTTCGAAACAATACGTCGCTCCGAAACTCGAGCCCGGCCGGTCCACTGGACCTGCTCATCGACGGCGAAGACGTAAAGAGCGTGCGAAACAACAACTGCGGCATCAGCCAATTGGACGCCGAATGGTGCAATCCCTAGCCTAAGCGAGCGCTAACCGATCCGATATCTGGTCCGGTTAGCGCTCGGCGGCGATGGGCGTGGACGTCGAAAGGGTGGGCGACGTAGCCCGCGGGAACCGGGCGGACATCAAATCGCGTTCTGTTATCCACACAGCAGAAACGCTGAGTTTCTGCAGGTGGTGTAGGAGTCATTGGCCCAAAAACCTGCGACAGTAGAGGTATGAGTTTGTCACGTGATCGTTACCTGACCCAGGTAGCAGATGAGTCCGCCCGACTACTGGCCACCGATCCGGCCGTTCTCGGACACGCGATCCCCCACATCGAGGGCTGGACCGTCGGCGATGTCATTGGCCACACCGGCTGGGTCGCCCGCTATGTGACCCTTCTGCAGACCGCGACACCCGACCAACCGCCGTCTCGATCCGCAGTACCGAACCCTCCAGCAGGATCGGAGGTCCTCGGCTGGACCGCCGATGCCGTGAGCGGTCTCACCGAAGCACTCGAAAACTCCGACCCCGAGGTCATCCGCCCCTCTTTCGCTGGCCCGGTAGCAGCATCGTGGTGGGTCCGCCGCATGGCCCACGAACTCAGCATGCATCGCTGGGACATCGACGCCGCCTCCGGAACTGCAGGGTCAATCGACTCGGCAATTTCGGTAGATGGCATCGATGAGATCTTCGAAGTCTTCGTGCCCACCCGCATGCGATTCGAAACCCTTGCCGGAACAGGTGAGACCATGCATCTCCATTCCACCGATCAAGACGAAGGCGCCGGTGAATGGACCGCCACGTTCCTGGCCGATTCGGTCGAATGGGAACACTCCCACACCAAAGGCGATGTGGCCGTGCGGGGCAGTGCCTCGGACCTACTTCTCATGATGTGGAGCCGGATCCCCGCCAGCCGTCTCGAAGTCTTCGGCGACGCCACCTTGATTGACCGATGGCAAGAGGCGGCGGCGTTCTGATGATCACCCTGGCACGACGGGTCGCAACCGCCCTCTCGATGGCGGGGTTCCTTGCCGCGGTCTTCCGCCTGCGTGGGCAGGGCGGCGTTCCCCCCACCAGCGGCGGATGGGAACAGATCGATGGCGACGAATACACCAGCGTTTAGTGACCGCGGCCCCATAGGTATCGTCGGGCTAGGTCGAGTCGGCTCACACGCCGCTCGCCAGCTCCGAGCCGATCCACACCCATTGGTTGTCTACGACACCAACAGAAACGTACGTCAAAAAGTACTGGGTGCGCTCCGCACCATTGACCGCATGGGCGAACCCAACGGCGGCCCTGCCACGACCGTGATCCTTGCTACCCCAGCGGGCAAACACGGTGCGACAGCCCGGCCACTGGTTCAATCAGGCGTTTCCGTGATCTCCACCAGCGATGACCCGGCAGATATCCGATCACTGCTCGACCTCAATAACGCGGCGCTGGAAAGCGGCGTCACGGTGGTGGCCGGTGCCGGGCTCTCGCCCGGTTACTCCTGCCTGCAGGCCAAACATGCCGGAGCGTCCTTTACTCGGGTCGACGAACTTTCGGTTTGGACCACCGGAACCGCCGGCCCCGCGTGCGCTCGCCGACACCACCGTTCCCTCAAACGGCCGGGGCAAGTACTCATCGATGGACAATGGGTTCCCAAGCGAGGCGGATCCGGGCGTGACCTCGCCTGGTTTCCCGGCGAGCTGGGTGCTAGAGACTGCTATCGGGGCAACCTGGCCGAGCCGATGCTGCTTCACCGTCTCTTTCCCGATGCCGATCGAATCTCGGCCCGCACGTCTGCCACTCGTCGAGACCGTCTCACGGGTCCGCTCCCCATGCTGCGTCGACCCCACGAGGACGGCGGTCCGGGCGGAGTGCGAGTAGAAGTCCGAGGAGTCGGCAGCAGTGGATACAAAACCGAGGTGCGGGGAATCATGGTCTTCCCGTCTGTCGCCGCCGGATCGGTAGCGGCTGTAGCTGCTCTCACGATCCACAATGGCGGTGTACGTCGCGGCGCCATGGGTTTGGCCGAACTCACCGAGAACCCGGCCGAAATGCTTCACGAGTTGCATCGTCGGGGCGTGGTCGCCGCTCGATTCGTAGGATCGGCGTAACGCCCTGTTCCCCCTCGTCCGGCCAATTCTGCACTGAGAGTGACCGAAACTACTCAAGTCTCGACGCTCCGTGGTCGATATCAACGATGGAGGAAGAAATCTCAGAAAATCGCTCAAGTTTTGTTGCTTGCTGTGCCGATAACCCATGCGGCTATGGAGGACACAATGCAAAGGACCACTGAGATGGGCGAAATGAATCTGACCGAGATCAACGAGCGAATCGAGAAGCACCTGCCTCTCGTAAAGCACGTGGTCTTCCAGGTCGCCGTGCACTTTCCCCGGCACGTTGACCGTGAAGAACTGGCACGAGCTGGCGCTCTTGGACTCGTCGAGGCATCCCGCCGATACGACGAGGACCGAGGCGTCCCCTTCGAACGGTTCGCCGCTCAGCGAATCCGCGGTGCAATCCTCGACTCGGTTCGAGCCGCCGACTGGGCCCCTCGCTCGGTCCGCCTGCTGGCCCGTCGCCTCGAAAGCACCGAGCAGTATTTGGCATCGGAACTCGGACGAGTACCCACTCTGCAAGAGATGGCGACCGAACTCGGTGTGGGCATGGACGAGCTTTCCAAACTTCGCGATCGCCTGTTCCGCAGTGTCGTGTTGGCATTGGATCACGAGACCAGCAGCGACGCCGACGAAGACCTCACCCTGGTAGACGTGCTCGAAGACGCAAACTCGATCGAGCCCTCCGAGGAGCTCGAGACTCGTGAGCTTCACAGCTACCTCCGCGATGCGGTGAGCCTTCTCCCCGAACGTCAGCGTTTCGTGATCGTTGGCTACTTCCTTGAGGGCAAGACCTCTCAGGACCTCGCTCGTTTCCTCGGCGTCACCGAATCTCGAATCTCCCAGCTGCGCAGTGAAGCGCTGCGCAACCTGAAGCTCGGTATCGAGGCCCAGTTCGATGACACCGACGAAGAGGCACCCGCCGGTCGAGTCGCCAAGCGTCAGGCTGCCTACGCCAATGCTCTTGGCGATCGAAGCGAGTGGAAGGACCGGCTCGGTCGGTGGGATGTCGGCTACGACGTGCCCGAGGATCCCCTGCTTCCCGTGGGCAGCATGTAACAACCCCGATCTCCCTATGTGAAGGCCCCGGCTCAAAACCGGGGCCTTTGCGCGTGGATCCGAATCTTCGATATTGCAATCGGCCCGCCGGGGCGCGAGGGTGGACTATGACTTCCGTCTCACCAATTCTTCCCGGCAAACTTGGCGATCCCGACATGGTCTTGGCTACCGATCCACGTGCCGATCCCAGACTCATCGCCGCGATGGCACCGATCGGCCTGGATCAAGCGCCGCCAGATGCTGGCGTGACGATCGACTCCCCCACCGATGTTCTGGTCGAATACGGACTAGCAGCCGAAGAAGGGTTCGATGCTCTGGCCGGTATCTTCGGTGCCGAGGCGCCGCCGATTGGGAACGTCGAACGTGAAACGGTCGTGATCAAGGGCCAGGACAACAACGACATCACGCTCTATGTGCACCGACCAACCGACATCGACGGTCCGGTGCCTTGTGTTCTCCACACCCACGGCGGTGGGATGGTGATCATGGAGGCCAGCAACCTTGGATACATCCGGTGGCGCGACGAGCTCGCATCCACCGGGATGCTGGTAGTTGGCGTGGAATTCAGAAACGGCGGCGGAAAGCAAGGGCCCCATCCTTTCCCCGCCGGGCAGAACGACTGTGTGAGCGCGCTGCAGTGGATTCTGGATGAACGCGACAACCTGAACTACTCGAAGCTGGTCATCTCGGGCGAGTCCGGTGGTGGAAATTTGGCAATCACCACCACGATGCGGGCCATGCAGGCTGGAATCGGTGACCAGGTCGACGGGGTGTACGCACAGTGCCCGTACATTTCCGGGCTGTATGCCAGCAAGGATCCGGCGCTGCCTTCGCTGTATGAGAATGACGACTACTTCCTCAGTTGTTCGATGATGGGTGCGCTCGTACGGATGTACAGCCCGGACGGTTCAGCCGACACCGATCCGTTGGCGTGGCCATATCACGCCACTACCGAATCGCTTGCTGGCTTTCCCCCGACGGTGATCTCAGTAAACGAGCTGGACCCGCTGCGTGATGAGGGTTTGGCGTTTTTCCGAAAGCTGCTTGCTGCCGGTGTGAATGCAACCAGCCGCACGGTCAACGGCACGTCTCACGCTGCCGACTGCATCTTCCGCGATGCGCTGCCCGATGTATACATGAACACGATCCGAGACATCCACCTGTTTGCCTCGACGCTGTAGCTCGCTCACCAGATGATCGCCCTTAGCGCGGCGGGCGTGCTCGGTGGCGCCTTCATTGCCGCGGGTGTCATAGCCGTCGCCATCTTCTACGTTCTTGCCAGTGCCGGCGCCGAGCCTCGGTCGGCCGTCGTGCTCCTAGCGGGCTTTGTCCTGCTCGTGACCGGCTGGATCATCCTCAACTAGCGCCGCGCACGAAGCCACGCCCCCACGGCGAAACGACCCGGAGACCGAGGCGTGGGCCTGTAGTGAAACACAGCCCCGAGGAACGAGGGGCGGAGTGAAACAAAAGGCTCCGACTCGCACGAAGGCGAGTGGAGCCAATGTCAAGACGAAGCGACCCGCAGGAAGAGCGGCTTTGCTGCAACCAAGCAACGCGGCGAGGAACGAGACCGCAAAGCGAAGACGTCGGCCACGGCGAAACGACCCGGAGAGCGAGGCGTGGGCCTGTAGTGAAACACAGCCCCGAGGAACGAGGGGCGGAGTGAAACAAAAGGCTCCGACTCGCACGAAGGCGAGTGGAGCCAATGTAATCGTGGGGCTAACAAGAATCGAACTTGTGACCTCACCCTTATCAGGGGTGCGCTCTAACCGACTGAGCTATAGCCCCGAGTAGAGGTCTGTAGGTTAGCCGCTTTATGCGGCTAACGGCTACTGACTTTCTGCTCGATCCTCACGCTTGGCCCGGTTCTGGGCTCGGCGTACGGTCCGTACTCGCTCTTCCTCGATCACGGTGAACCGAATGCCGCCGGTGAGATCGGAGATGAGGTTGAAGATGACGCTCAAGAGGACCAGAAGGACCGATGAGGCGAGGGTGAGCATGGCCGCAGAAACGAGTGCGGCGTTGAACACTGCCGACTCGTCGATCACAAACTCTTCGAGGGAGGCCAGTTCGGCGATGAGACTCTCGAGGTTTTCCACGACACCGGCGAGTTCTGCGGCGTTCCATACGAGAACGGCCGAAACAAGGAGCGCTCCGAAAAGGACAACGTGGAAGATTACCGAGAAGCGCAGCACGGACCAGGGGTCGACGTGCCGGACGACGCGGCGGACCTTGCGGGCTTTTAGTTTGGGTCGGCCGCCGGCGTTTTCGATCCGGAAATCGATGACGGTGTTTTCATCAGAGGCGAGTCGGCGAGGAATGACCACCTGCTCGCCGTGCACGATCTGAGGCTGCGCGGTCGGTGGGCTGGTGGGAACTTCACCGGGGATGAGGGTGGGCGCCGGGCTGAGGGTCTGTACCTCAGCAACGGGTGCGGAGCTGGCCGTTCCCGAGTCGAGGTCGATGACGGTTTCTGCTTCAACTTCGGGGTCGAGCGGGTCGTCGGCGAGGTCGAAGAACTCGTCGGTGGCCGGCTCGAATCCGAGGGCCTGAACTAATTCGTCGTCGATGATGAGTTCGTCAGAGGCGGTGTTGGGCGGAACCATACGGCGCCGATGATAGTTCCATTCTCAGACTTTGCAGGTCACCCCCGGCCAGCTAGGCGAATCTGCTTCTCTGCCCGGGCGTGGGCATGAATCCCGTCGCGTTCAATTCTGACGGTGACGACCGAGCCTTCCTGGTCGAATGCAACCACGATCGCGTCGTTCGCGCGCGCAATCGCCACGGCCGCAGAACGTCCTTCGGCAGCCCCCGCGAGGGCTGCTGCGTCGGCAGCGGACTGGGCGGCGCTTCGCTGGACCGCGCGATTGGCAACGCCGATGATGAGCAGACAGCCAACCATCGCCACGGCTAACCAAAGACCAAACGCCGCCACGAGTATCCCGGCTTCGTTGCGATCTTTGGTGCGGTCCATGCGACCACTGTATTCGTCTAACTACGGTTACTGACTACTCTTCTTCGTCGTTTCCAGTTTCATCGGTGTTTTCTTCGGGGCTTCCGGGTGCGTCTTCGGCGGAAACGTCGTCGTCATCGGAAACGTCGTCATCGGAAACGTCGTCAGAGTCGTCGAGATCATCGCTGTCGAGGATTCGGGCCACCGCAGAGACGTGATCATCGCCGCCCAGGTTCATGACTCGGACGCCCGTGGCGTCTCTACCCTGCTGGGAAATCTCGTCGACCCGGGTTCGAATGACGACACCATTGTTGGAGATCAGCAGCACCTGATCGGTCTCGGTAACGAACATGGCACCCGCAACGACGCCCTTCTTGTCGTTCACCTTGACGCAGCGAACACCAAGCCCAGCTCGATTCTTCGCGCTGAACAGTTCAGGATCGACCCTCTTACCAAACCCTTCGCTCGTGACCACGAGCAGGTTCGCGTCGGGGTTGTTCACGTCCATCGAGACCAACCGGTCACCTTCACGGAACTTCATGCCGAGCACGCCTGCTGCGGTGCGGCCCATCGCTCGAACTTGGTCTTCCTTGAAACGAAGGGCCTGGCCCTTCTCCGACACCATGAAGATGTCGTGCACCCCGTTGGTGGCAACGACGTCGACCAGTTCGTCTCCCTCGTTCAGGTTGATGGCCCGTAGACCAGCCTTGAGATTGCTGTCGTAGGCATTGAAGACGGTCTTCTTGACTCGACCCATACGCGTGGCGAAGAACAGATAGCGATTGGTCTCGTAATCGCGGGTGTCGATAATCGCCTGGATCTTCTCATCGGATTCAACCTGCAATAGGTTGACCAGCGCCAAGCCACGCGACTGACGGCTTGAAATGGGAATCTGGTGCGCCTTGATCCGGTACACCTTGCCCTTGTTGGAGAAGAACAGCAGATAGGCGTGAGCCGACGTCTGCAGCAGGTGGGTGATCAGGTCCTCATCGTCCTTTTTGAGCTTGGCCCCGGTCACTCCCCTACCGCCGCGAGCCTGAGCCCGAAACTCATCCACCGACACGCTCTTGATGTAACCCGAGGCGGTCAGGGTGATGATGACCTCCTCGTCGTCGATCAGGTCTTCAATTCCGAGCTCACCAGGATCGTTGGTGAGCTGGCTGAGACGCGGCGTGGCGAACTCGTCCTTGATCTCCAATAGCTCGGCCTTGATGACTTCGTCTCGGCGCGTCGGGTTCGACAAGATCTCGTCGAGTTCGGCCAGCAGGGTATTCTTTTCGGCCAGCTCGGTTTCGAGGTCGACCCGAGCCAGACGAGTGAGGGTGCCAATCTGCATTGACAGAATGTCGTCGGCCTGCACATCGGAGAACTCGAATGGCGCCTGTTGGAGTTTCTCGCGCGCCTCCGGGCGGTCTTCACTGGCTCGGATAAGCGCAATGATCTCGTCGAGCACGTCGCGTGCTTGGATACGACCCTCGAGCACGTGGATACGGCGAGCGGCTGCGTCGCGATCATGCTGGGTGCGACGGGTAATGACCTCGCGCTGATGATCGACGTAGGCCAACAGCAGATCGCGCAACGTCATCTGACGTGGGACACCATCGACCAGGGCCACCATGTTGGCGCTAAAAGTCATCTGCATCGGGGTGTGCTTGAACAGATTGTTCAGCACAACGATGGCGGGTGCGTCGCGTTTCAGTTCAAATACCAAGCGCAACTTGCCACGGGCGGACTCGTTTCGAATCTCGCGGATGCCGTCGATTACGCCACGCTCGACCGCATCGGCTGCCTTTTCTGCGATCCGATCGACCGATGTCTGATACGGAACCTCGGTAACAATGATCTGGGTGCGGCTCTTGTCTTCCACGATCTCGGCGACGGCCCGCATCTTGATGCTGCCCTTACCGGTTGTGTACGCATCACGAATCCCGCCTCGACCCAAGATCTGAGCACCGGTGGGGAAATCTGGGCCCTTTACGTGGTCGGCAAGATCTTCGGAGGTGGCATCGCCGTTATCGATCAGATGGATCGCCGCGTCGATGGTCTCGCCCAGGTTGTGGGGCGGGATGTTGGTGGCCATTCCGACCGCGATGCCCTGGCTCCCGTTGACCAAAAGGTTCGGAAAGCGGGACGGCAGAACGGTGGGTTCGGTCTTCTTGCCATCGAAGTTGTCGACGAGGTCAACGGTGTCCTGGTCGATGCCTTCAACCATCTTCATGGCAAGTTGGGTGAGACGGGCCTCGGTGTATCGATACGCGGCGGGTGGATCGTCGGGCGAACCAAAGTTGCCGTGGGGGTCGACCAAGGTGTGGCGCAGCGAGAAGCTTTGCCCCATTCGAACCATCGAGTCATAAATCGCGGTGTCGCCGTGAGGGTGATAGTGACCAATGACGTCGCCGACCACGGTTGCGCTCTTCACGTGGGCCCGGGCCGGCGTATGGCCCCGGTCGTACATCGACCACAGGATGCGTCGATGGACCGGCTTCAAACCATCTCGTGCGTCGGGAAGCGCTCGAGAAACGATGACCGACATGGCGTACTCGAGGAACGAGTTCTCCATTTCGGTTTGAATTTCGATCGGCTCGATGCCATCGGGCCGATCGATGAGTCGTTCGGTTTCATCTTCGAACTCGTCGACTGATCCATCAGAATCAGTGGGCTCATCGGGATCTACGGGGGGCGGCAGGTCAGTCATGATCGGCCTTTCTAAATGTCCAGGAAGCGGACATCGTCGGCGTTGTTCTGAATGAAGGCCTTGCGGCTTTCCACGTCTTCACCCATGAGAATCGCAAAGATCTCATCGGCCTTTACTGCGGTCTCAACCGTCACCTGCAAGAGCGTTCGGCTCTCTGCGTCCATGGTGGTGACCTGCAGTTCGTCGGCGTCCATCTCGCCGAGACCCTTCAGGCGAGCGAAGTCAGCCTTCGGGTGTTCGGCTCGGTAGGCGTCGCGCGCCGGATCGTCCTTCAGGTACACCTTGGACTTGCCCGCGACGGTGCTGTACAGCGGCGGCTGGGCCACGTATACATAGCCCGCTTCGACCAAAGGCCGCATCTGCCGGAAGAAGAACGTGAGCAGTAGGGTGCGGATGTGTGAGCCGTCGACGTCGGCATCAGCCAGCAGGATGATCTTGTGGTAGCGGGCTTTCTCGACATCGAATTCCTCGCCAATTCCAGCGCCCAGGGCCTGAATAAGCGAAATGATCTCAGTGTTTTTGAAGATGCGATCGGGCCTGGCCCTCTCAACATTGAGAATCTTGCCTCGAATCGGCAAGATGGCCTGGCTGTAGGGGTCTCGGGCGTCTTTGGCGGTACCGCCTGCACTGTTTCCCTCCACAATGAAGATTTCCGACTCGTGAGGGTTCTTGCTCTGACAGTCGGCCAGCTTTCCGGGCAGACCCGCTCCTCCCAGAGCAGATTTGCGAACCGTCTGACGCGCTTTCATGGCAGCGATGCGTCCTCGCTGGGCCTGTATGGCTTTGCTCACCATGGCCTTCGCTTCGTTCGGGTGCTCCTCCAGCCACTCGGTGAGCTTTTCATTGGTGGCCTTGGTTACCAGCGAACGGACCGAGACATTGCCCAGCTTGGACTTGGTTTGTCCCTCGAACTGAGGCTCGCCGAGCCGGACTGAAATGATTGCCGTTAGACCCTCCCGAATGTCTTCACCAGCAAGGTTTTCGTCTTTCTCCTTCAGCGATCCGCGCGCTTTAGCGTAGGCGTTCACCGTGCGGGTGAGCGCCGAACGGAAGCCCTCTTCGTGCATGCCACCCTCGGTGGTGGAAATGCCGTTCGCGAAACTGTGAATGCCGTCGCTCTGGAACCCTGTGTTCCAAGAGAATGCGATCTCCACCTCTTCGCCCTCACCCTGTTCGGTGAAGTGACCAATTTCGTCAAACAGTTCTTCTTTGGCGCTGTTGAGATGTCGCACGAAATCCTTGAGACCGCCGTCGTAGCGGAAGGTGACGTCTTCGGCGTCTTCGTTTCGATCATCGGCGAGGCGAAATTCAAGTCCTGCGTTCAGGAACGCCATCGTCTGGAAACGCTCCATGAGCGTCTTGCGGGTGAAGACAATGCCCTCTTTGAAGATCGTGGGATCAGGCCAGAATCGCACCGTGGTGCCGCGACGGGGGGTGCCGTCTTCGTTGAGAGGCGAGTCTCCCACCTCATGAAGCGACACATCAGGCTGACCGCCGTCCTTGAAGGACATGAAATGACGTGTCCCCTTACGATCGATCTCTACCTCGACACGGGTGGACAATGCGTTGACGACCGACACACCCACGCCGTGCAAGCCACCGGAAACCTTGTAGCCAGAAGCCTCGCCGCCGAACTTTCCTCCGGCGTGCAGGACCGTGAGCACGACTTCTGCTGCCGTGAGCGGTGCGTACTTGGGATGAACCCCGGTGGGAATTCCACGACCGTCATCGACGACCTCCACTCCCCCATCGGCCAAGAGACGAACCAAAATGACATCGCAATGGCCAGCCATTGCCTCGTCAACGGCGTTATCCACCACTTCCCACACCAGGTGGTGCAGCCCGATGGGGCCGGTTGACCCGATGTACATCCCGGGTCGTTTCCGTACCGCTTCGAGGCCTTCGAGAACCTGGATGTTTTCTGCGCCGTAGTCCGCAGATGCCGCCGCAATGCTCTTGTCGGGACCCGTAGAGTCCGCGGCCGAAGCAGCGCCGTTTTCGACTTCTTTTTCAGGTGTTGTCAAGGCCCTAATTCTAGCCGCTGGAAGGCCTCTACTGGTGCCGCTGACGCACCCGAATTCCACGTACTTGCACGCCAGGAAAGCGAGTCTCCACCTCGGTGCAAACGGTGCGCTCCATCCATCGGAGCTGGCTGGCCCAGGCTGGATCGTCGCAGCTAATAAGTAGCACCTTTTCTGTCAAAGAGACCGGGCGCGAAACAGTACTCAATTTGGGGCCCACGATCTCTTCCCAGGCGGTGCGCAGCCCGGTGAGGGTGTCAACCGGCGCAGACTTGAGATGGCGCATGTATCGATCCATGGCCTCACTCAACGTGATTCCCACCGGTTGGTCGAACGGATCAAAGGGATCGTCCTCGATATCGCTCATTTCCATTTCATGGCCTCCGCGGGAACCGATCGCTGGTTCGGTCTCGTCTCACTTCGGTATCACCAGCTCTTCGTTGCTACTGACGCCCTCTTCCGGGTTATCAACAGAGTTATCCACATCGGTGGAATACGGCGCGAGTTCGACCACGGAAAGTGGGAATCGTAGGATTGCGTCGGGTTCTACCAGCTCAGGGAGCTCGGTGGCACTGGTGATGATGGTCTGTCCAGTGGGCAAGTTAGACAACAATGCGGTGGCACGATCGGCATCGAGCTCGGAGAGAACATCGTCGAGGAGCAGAAGTGGCGCTTCACCCACATGGCTCGTAACCAACTCGTGGCCCGCGAATCGCAAGGCGAGTGCCAGGGTGCGCTGCTCTCCTTGGCTGGCTTCGGTCCGAGAATCAAACCCGTCGATCCGGAGCGCCACCTCGTCCCGGTGTGGACCAACCGACGTGGTGCTACGGGCAAGGTCGGCCGGGCGGGCATCGGTGACGGCCTCGCTGAGGTCATCATGCTCCCAGGAGCGTCGGTAGTTGGCAACGATGTCCACGTCGGTGCCGGCAAGAATGCCGTAGGCGATGGCGACTCGGGGCATGAGGGCCGTCAAGATGTGCTCGCGAAGATAGGTAACCCGGGTCCCAAGCGAAGCCAATTGCCCGTCATAGACGTCCAACGTGAGCTCGGCTCCCTCATCCAAACGACCCCGAGACTGTTTCAGCAGTGTGTTGCGCTGCTTTACCGTGCGGGCGTAGTCAGCCAACAACACATCGTTGCGGGAGTCCAAGGCGACCATGAGCTCATCCAGAAAGTCTCGCCGCACCGAAGGGCCTTCCTTGATAAGCGCCAAATCATCCGGAGCGAAAACCGTGACTCGCAGAGCACCGAGCAGGTCCCGGTTCTTCTGGAGCCGCTGCTTGTTGACCAATACCGTAGATCTTCCAGATCCAAGCTCGATCTCGATGAGCACCGACCTTCCGTCACGAATGCCTTCGGCCCGAACGATGGCACGATCACAGTCGCGCCGGATCATCCGGTCATTGGGGACCCCACGAAACGACTTGAGGCGCGAAAGCACACCGATAGCTTCCAGCAGATTGGTCTTTCCCGATCCGTTGGCTCCGATGACTGCGGTCAGTCCGTCGGATAGCTCTACCGCGAGCTCGGCATGGGACCGAAAGTCCTTCAGCCAAATGCGATTGAGCTTCACCCGTCTAGGAAACGCGTACGGGCATCAGCAGATACAGGAAGTCCTCGGCCACCGGCGAGCGCAACAGCGCTGGCTTGAGCTCATCGATGGTGTTGAGCGTCACCGTGTCACCGGGGGCGACCTCTAAGCCCTCGCGCAAGAACTGAGGGTTAAACGCGATGGTCAGATCGGTGCCGTCGTACTGCGCTTCGACGTGTTCTTGGGCCGAACCTACATCCTGGGCAATTGCAGCCAGCTGAAGGCCCTCTGCGCTCATCTGTAGCCGAACCGGGGTGTTATCGCGGGCCAGGAGGCTTACACGCTTGAGAGCTTCAAGAAGAGCCGTGCGTTCGACCGTGAGCACGTTGGGGTGATGGTCCGGAATCAATCCCCGATAGTTGGGGAACTGACCTTCCAAGAGACGGGTGGAGAGTCGGGCCCCAGGTACTTCAAAGCGAGCATCGCGTTCGCCAAGATGAAGACGCACGCTGTCACCACGCTTGAGCAACCGGTTCAGCTCGCTCAAGGCCCGGCCCGGAATCAAGACTGAGCTACCTTCGTCAAGCACCTCGGCAGCACCGGCGATGTCGCGCATCGCCAAGCGATAAGAATCGGTAGCGACGATGCGGAGACCATCCGACTCAGCCGAGGCGTAGACGCCGGTAAGAACCGGACGAGAATCATCATTGCTGGCCGCGGTGACCACCTGACGGAACGCATCCACCAGTTCGTTGGCTGGTAGTTCGATGAACTGATCGTCAGCTTCGGACAAGGTGGGAAACTCGTTCGAGGAGATCAGACGGATACTGAACTCGCTTCGTCCCGCCGAGATCGTCATCTCGTCGTTCTCGGCCGAACAGCTGACGGCGCCCGCAGGCAACGACTTCACAATGCTCTCAGCCAGCTTTGCCGGAATAACGACTCGACCGTCGTCTTGCCCGCTCACCTGCAGCTGCGCCGCGATCGTGAGATCAAGGTCGGACCCGGTGAGCTCAAGGCGATCACCTTCCAGGGTCGCCTGAATTCCACTTAGCCCAACGCTCCCGCTGGAAGATCCGACCGCACGGCCAGCGACCCCCAGGGCTTCGGTTAGCGCATCTCGTTCACACCGAAACTTCATTGTCTCCCTTTTCTGCTTTCGTGAGTTCTAACCGCCGAAACGTGCTCTCGGCAACACTGAGGTGTTCGTCCACTACTACCCCCAGCCTTTCCTTTATTAGATGTGGTGGTAGTAGTAAGCGCTGTGGATTGTGGATAAGAAGCGTTTTCGCTGGTCCTGGTGCTAATTCTATCCCAGGGGCGAAGGGGGTTTCCCCAATCGAATTGGGGCGGACCGAAAACATTGCTGGTCTGTCCACACGCTATCCACTGCGAGGCAGGTCTTTGTTCGGCCTGTTTCCACCAACGATCCATGGTTCTGGAACTACTCGGCGGACCGAAGGCGGTTTTGGATCGCCTTCTGGATGCTTCGATAGCGGTCGTAGAAGTCGGCGCGTTCGGCGAGGCGAGCTTCGCTCTTGGTGACAGCGTGCATGACCGTGGTGTGATCTCGGTCAAACAACGCTCCGAGTTCTGCGAGCGAATGACTGGTCATGTCTCGAGCTAGGTGCATGGCGATTTGCCGGTACTGCACCAACGCCCGTTTCCGAGAAGCACTTACCAATTGGTCGACGGTGTAACCCGACACCTCAGCGGTGACTTCGAGAATGAGCTCGACCGAGATATGCACCTCGGACGCCGGAACCAAGTCGCGCAAGACAGATTCTGCCAGCTCTACGGTGATCGGGTCGTTGAAGAGGTTTGATCTGGCATAGACCTGCCGAAGCGCACCTTCGAGCGAGCGGACGTTGTCGGAAACGCGTCCCGCGATGACCTCGGATACGTCGCTCGGAAGCCAAAAGCCGATTCGTTCGGCCAGTGAGTTGAGGATTGCCATCCGGGTCTCGATGTCGGGTGGCTGGACGTCTACCACCAAGCCCTGGCTGAATCTGGTGCGGAGTCGCTCCTCGAGGTCTTGGATGCCGTCGGGCTTGGAATCACAGCTCAACACCACCTGGGACCCAAGGTCGTAGAGCTCGTTGAGCGTGTGAAACAGCTCCTCCTGCAAGCCGCTCTTACCGGCGATGAACTGGATGTCATCGATCAGCAGAACGTCGAGTTTGCGCATTTTGGCAGCGAAGGCCTGGACCGTGTTGGAGCTGATCGCAGCGACGAACTTGTTGAGGTATTCCTCGGTGGTGGTGAACAGGCAGCTCTTGTCTGGAAACAGTGAGTTGACGTTGTGCCCGAATCCTTTGAGCAGGTGGGTCTTGCCTAGTCCGGAGTCTCCGTAGATGAACAGTGGTGTGTATTTGACGCCGGGGGCTTCGGAGGCAGCAACGGCCGCGGCGTGGGCAAAGCGGTTGGAGTTGCCGGTGACGAAGTTGTCGAACGTGTGGCGGCCATCGATTGGGGTTCGAGCGGCCGGTGGTTCGGGGCGGTCAGCTGGCTTTACTCGGTCGTTGGTCCGAAGATCGATCGATGCCGGCGGTCGCTGCTCGGCAAGCGCACCTACGGTTCCGCCAGCGCTGGTGTGATCGGTGTGCAAGCGCATCTGGGAGACCGAGACCCGCACCTGGACCGTGCGGCCCAGGAACTCACTGGCGATTTCTTCCATCCGTTCGATCTGAGGATTGTCGAGGCGATTGCGATGCAGTTCACTGGGTACGGCGAGGTCCAGTACCAATTCATCGAGCTGCAACGGCTGCAGCGGTTGGATCGTTGTGCGAAAGGGCCCGGCGGGAATTTCGGCTTTGAGCTGCTGCTTGATGTGAGTAACGACATCGGTGAGCGCCTCACCGTGGTCGTTGAATGCGAGTGTCATGCGATCCTCAGATGGATGGTTTGCTTTCTGCGAACAGAAAAGAGGTTCGTATGGGAAACGGTGGCGGTTTGGCGAACCGGATTCATTCCACGCCGATGAGATGCCTCATCTGGCCGAATGATCCCGATTTGGTTGCTCCGCTCCGAGTCCCCTTAGGGCAGTTGAACCTACTCCCGATGGTTATCCACCGCACCTGAAACGAAGAAAAGGGCCGTGGCCAGCAGAATGTTTCGGTCGCTCCGGCGCCATATCGCAATGCTGCTGTCCGGTCGGTTGTCTCCAGTTTTGCTGGTGTTGTTGGTCGGTTGGCCGGCCGGTTGTCTGCAAGTCTCTCGGCGAGGAAAGCAGATTGGGCAGCACTATCCTTGATCCGTTGCATAGCGCCAGTTGACGCGCCTTGAGCAGCAGCATTTACGGCGTTGACACGAGGTCAACGCCACTTTCTTTCTTACAGAGGTGTCCCCGTGTCTAAGAGGACGTTCCAGCCAAATACCCGGAAGCGGGCCAAGAAGCACGGTTTTCGTAGCCGCATGAGCACCCGTGGCGGTCGCGCCGTGCTGCGCACCCGTCGCCTTAGAGGACGTCACCGACTCAGCGCGTGATTTCCGCGCTGTCTCGCCGAGACGACTTTCTTCTGCTGCAGAGGTCTGGAACGATGCGTCGGTCCGGACCTCTTCGTGCGCGGGTCGTCATAAGTGAGGCAGCTCCGGTTGAAACGTTGAAGCTTGGCTTCACGATCGGCCGCAAGTTTGGATCGGCTGTGCAGCGCAATCGAATGCGCCGTCGACTGCGGCACTGTGTGGCCGAGGTGGTTCGGACCGGCGAGGTCGACGCGTCTCACGTGCTGATCGGCGCGACGCCCGGTGCTCTAGGCTCGCCTCACCCAGAGCTCATGCAACACTGCCGTCAGCTCCTGGTTGCCGCCTAATGAAAACTCTCCTGCTGAAGCTGATTGGTATGTACCGGGCGACGGGGCCAGCGCGAACGCCGCGTTGTCGATACACCCCCACGTGCTCCGCGTATGCCGCCGAGGCGATAGAGACCTATGGCGCTGGCCGCGGTACGTGGTTGGCTCTTCGACGTATTGGTCGCTGTCACCCCTTTGGTTCGCACGGATATGACCCTGTTCCCGAGGTTCCAACGTCATGATCGACAATCTGATCCAATTCATCGCCCGCCTACTGTCGGGCATCTACGGCTTGCCGATCGTTGGTGGCAGTTACGGCCTCAGCATCATGCTGCTGACGCTCGGAATCATGATCGTCGTCATGCCGCTCACCCTCCGAGCGACCAAGAGCACCATCAAGATGTCGATGGTCGCTCCCGAGCTCAAGCGTCTGCAAAAAGAGCACAAGGACGACAAGGAAAAGCTCAACGAGGAGATGATGGCGCTCTACCGCGAGCACGGGATCAACCCGGTCGGTGGCTGTCTCCCCGTCTTGGCCCAGGCGCCTATCTTCCTGGTGCTTTTCCAGGTTATTCGGGGACTCACCCGTCGTTTCGAAGATGCTCCGTTCTCCGGTGTCGTCAACAAGGTGTTCGAGGTGCAGGGCCGAGCCAGCGAAGCCCCAGAAGCCGCCGAGTTCTTCCCTCGCTATCTCGACCGGTCCTCGGCGATGTTCCAGGACCTCATCGGCACCAAAGAGATGACGTTCTTGCGGGTGTTTGACCTGGGAGCTCAACCCAACGAAATTTTGTCGGGCAGCATCGTGAAGGCAATCCCCTACATCCTGCTGATTCTTTTCCTGGTGGGATCGTCGTTCTACCAGCAGAAACAGATCACGGCTCGCCGTGGTCCTGGTGCCGCAGGCGAAGAAAACCCCGTGATGCAACAGCAGCAGGCGATCCTCAAGATCCTGCCGCTCATGACCGGTGTGTGGTCCTTCTTCTTCCCCACGGGCCTCAGCGTGTACTGGGCAACCTCAAACACATTCCGAATCGCCCAGCAGGCGTATATCACCAAAACCATCTACTCCAAGAAGGACGAGATGGAAGCGTCGTTCAAGGCCAAGCTGGATGAACGCAAAGTCGAAGAGAAGACCGTTACACCCGAGCCCAAGAAAGCCAAGGCAGAAAAGCCGGCCAAGGAAGAGTCGGGAAACAACAGTTCTGCATCCAAGTCGAAGGTCGAGCAGCGTCGTCAGCGGGAACTGGAGCGCAAGAAGGCGCTACAAGCCAAGTCGAAGAGCCGCTCAAGCTCAAAGGATGCGTCACAAGGCGGAGGCTCGGGATCGTCCCGTCTCACGCCTAAGGGGACCAAGCCCCAGAATCCAAAGAAGAAGAGGTAGCAATGGAATGGATCACGGTTACTGCACCGTCTGTTTCTGAAGCAAAGGAACTCCTGCTCGACAAATTGGGCGTGCCCGACGGGGATGCAGAGTTTGTTGTTGAGGACGAGGGCGAATCGAAGTTCTTCGGACTTCGCAAGACCGAGGCGCGGGTGAAGGCTCGGGTACTCCCCAAGGGACCCGAGCAACGAGGCGATCGCAAACGGAATCGCAAGGATCGGGGCCCTAAAAAGCGCAACGGCAACAAATCCGAGTCCGGCAGCAAGGGAGACCGGCAGTCCAGCTCCGGCGGGTCTGCTAAGAAGAAGGTCGTTGCTGCGGGAGCAGCTGCGGCGGGGGCCGGTTCGTCCGACGCCTCGAAGGACCGTCCAGCAAAGAAGGCCCGTCAGCGGGTCCAGAAGGAAGAGATCAGCGTGGATCAAGTAGTAACCAACATGGAGACGTTCCTCAACGGACTCGCCACGGCGTTCGGAATCGACGAAAAGGCCGAAATCGAACAAGACGAAGAGAACATCATTGGACACATCCGTGGTCAGCACGGTGTGCTTGTTGGCCCGAAGGCTCGCACGCTCGACGCGATCCAGGAGATCGCCAAGATCGCCTCGTTCAAGGGTGGTACCTCTCCGGCTCGCCTCAAGGTTGACGTTGGCGGCTATCGAGCCAAGCGAGCCGAAGCCCTGGGAGCGTTTGCCCGCAAGGCGGCCGACAAGGCCATCACCGACGAGACCGAGGTTGTTCTCGATCCCATGACATCAGCCGATCGCAAGGTTGTGCACGACGCCCTGTCTGAGATCAGCGGGATCGAAACCCGTTCGGTCGGCACCGATCCCCGTCGTCGAGTCGTCATCGCTCCCCTGGCCGCCGGCGAGTAGGGCCGCGGCCGGTTCGTCGATGACCGTCGAGGACCGGATACAACTTGACGACCAGGTACTCCATCAGGTCCTAGCGGAGTCTCATCATCGAGGCTTCCTAGGACCTGGTCCCATTTTGCCGCACTTGCATAGTGCAGCAGCGTTTGCCCATGGGCTACCCGACCACGTTGCGGAAGGGTCGATAACTGGTGAGTTCTCTCTATTAGATATGGGTAGCGGTGGAGGTTTACCCGGCCTCCCCCTCCTTCGTTGGTTTCCGAACCTGTCGGGCGTCTTGGTGGATGCCCGCTCCAAACGCACCCGGTTCCTCGACGAAGCCCTTGAACCGCTTGGGCTGCTTAGACGTGTAACGGTCTTCACTGGACGCCTAGAGGAGCTCGAACTGGGGTTGCATGACGTGGTGACTGCGCGAAGCTTCGGGCCGCCATCTGCCACGCTCGAATTAGCGAGCCATCTCCTTAACCCTGCTGGCGTCGTGTTGGTCAGTGAACCTCCGGGCGGCCGCCTATGGGCTGCAGATGGGCTCGACGCTCTCGGCCTTAGGCAGGTATCCGCACGCGGTGATTCGATCGCGAAATTTCAGCTCGTTGGAAAACGGACGGAACGACGGCGTTGGAAACATGTGGTTGATCGCCCCGTCGTTGAGGTCACGAATATTTCGGATTGATTGTGCACCTCTCCCCCAGTTGCCTACGGGCAGCCCATAGAGTTTGGGCATGGCACGAATCTCGCCGGACCAGATAGGACTTCGAGACGCAGCAGACATCTTCGGCGTTTCCATCGACACGCTACGGCGTCGCATCCGCGACAACCAGCTCGATGAAGCCCTGCTTGTGCAGGGGCCCTTTGGCGCAACGTGGGTTCTGCCCAAGGCTCAGCTGACAACGATTGCAGAACGCGAAGGGTGGGACCAGCTTGATGCCGTTGAGTCTCCACCGGTCGTTTCACGTGTGTCACCCTCTACGCATGCCCCTGTGCAGCCTCTAGCTACACCCTCTCAGCCCGTGGCTGTTCCAGCTTCTCCCACAACATCAGTGCCCGACACCCCGGTTATCGACTTGACCGACGTTCCGAGCAAGTCGGTCGCTACAGCGGCGGCGCCGGTTCTTGTGACTGGTGACTCCGTGCCGTTACCTGCCGCTGCTGCGGCCGATCCGGGTGATTTGCTCGAGCAGGTAAGTGCTGCGGTGGCCGAGGAAGTGGCGCGGGGGCTTTCCGACAATGTGTACGCGGAGCTCAGTGCAGTTCGGGAAGCGATCACGGCCGCGGAGGTGAAGGCGGTCGCCGCTGACGCTCGGACCGACGCCCTTCGGTCCGAAAAGGGCCGCCTGGAAGCCCAGCTGAAAAGGGCCGAGGCCGACATCGAGTATTGGCGTTCACAGCATGACCGTCTCGATAAGGACCTCGATCGCGAACGAGCCTTGCGCGTCACGTCCGATAAGGCGAAGGCTGTGGCCGAGTCGGAAACCCGTGTGGTGCGGGAACGCGTGGAGGCCCTGACCACCGAGGTGGGGGAGACCCAGGCCAGAGAGCGGACGCTGATTGCCGCCGAGGCTGCACTGCAGTCCGAACTTGATCAAGCCACCATGGCAATGGGATGGTGGTCACGCCGAAGGATGATGAAACTACAGGCAAGATCATCAGGTAGAACCCCGCCGCCCCCTACAGGGGACTAGGCTTTCAGGCGCTAGCCATCGTGTGTTAGCCGCGGAAAAATCACCCCACTGCTTGCGAAACGTGAAACATGTAATGGAGAACAGTCTCTATATGGAACCATCCGGCCCCTCATCCGACGCCCCCCGACGGACGCCTCGGGTCATCGCTGTCGCCAATCAGAAGGGTGGCGTGGGCAAGACCACGACCACGGTCAGTTTGGGCGCAGCTGCTGCCGAGATTGGTCATCGAGTTTTGATCATCGACCTGGATCCGCAGGGAAATGCGTCGACCGGGCTCGGAATCAACCCTCGCAATCTCCAGGCCACGATGTACGACGTCGTGATCAGCCAGATCCCGCTGGATGATGCAATCGAGGCCACGATTGTCAAGAACCTGTTCATTGCTCCGTCAAACCTGGATCTCGCGGGTGCGGAGATTGAATTGGTTCCGGCCATGTCTCGTGAAACCCGACTCAAGAACGCAATTGCCACCGTCGCTGACGACTTCGACATCGTATTGATCGATTGTCCTCCGTCGTTGGGACTGCTCACCATTAATGCCTTTGCCGCCGCCTCCGAGGTGCTGGTGCCGATCCAGTGCGAATACTACGCACTGGAGGGCCTCGGACAGCTGTTGCGGAACGTCACGCTCGTGCAGCGCAACCTCAACCCCTCGCTTGAGGTCTCGACCATCGTTCTGGTGATGTTCGATGCTCGTACCAAGCTTGCGGCCCAGGTTGCCAGGGAGGTACGGGCTCACTTTGAAGACAAGGTGTGTCGTACGGTGATTCCACGAACGGTCCGGCTATCAGAGGCACCGAGCTTTGGTCAACCGATCACGGTGTATGCCCCTACCTCACGCGGGGCCATCGCCTACCGAGACCTTGCCGCTGAGGTAGCGGGCGCTCGAACCCCGGTGTAGCTCATGGCGCAAGGAATCCACTCGCTCATACCACCGCCGCCGGAGTCGCCCGAGTCATCGGTCGAGTCGCCAGTGGTTGATGTCGCAGCGGAAGGGTCTCGCGAAGCTACGGATCTGCGTTCCAACGCAGCCCAGGTCGTTGGAGATCACCAGATGATCCCGATCGCGGCGATCCGGGCGAATACTTACCAGCCGCGGACATCGTTCGACGATGAGGCGTTACGCGGCCTCGCCGAGTCGATCTCTGCTCTCGGGGTTTTGCAACCCATTCTGGTTCGTCGAGATGGTGACAGCTACGAGCTCATCGCGGGGGAGAGGCGATGGCGTGCCAGCCAGCTGGCGGGACTCGGGTCAATTCCCGCGATCGTACGTGAAGTCGACGACGAGCGCTCACTCGGCGAGGCATTGGTCGAGAACGTGCAGCGGCAAGATCTCAACGCCATCGACGAGGCCTTTGCGTTCCAGCAGCTCATGGAAGATTTCGAGCTGTCTCAGAACGAGATCGCTGCCCGCGTGGGCAAGAGTCGAGCCAGTATCGCCAACACGATCCGGCTTCTCCAGCTGCCCGGCTCGCTGCGCCAACTGGTGTCACAGGGCGATATTTCGGCCGGCCATGGGCGAGCCTTGTTGATGGTGGACGACGCGGATGAGCAGCTTCGTCTGGCGGGGGAGTGCATCAAGGGCGGCTGGTCAGTTCGTCATCTTGAAGCGGTCGTTCGGGGCGAAACTCGAGACGGGCTTGCGAGCTCAACTGGGCGTTCCAGTAAACGTTCGAAGAAGGGCAAGGGCAATGCGGGTTCCGGTACCTCGTCGAGTCTTTCATCAGCCTCAGCGCTTGAGGTAGAAGACCAGCTCAGCGAACTTTTCAACACCTCGGTTGAGGTTGTGGAAAAAGCTGGTTTGAAGCAGTTGGTTATCGACTTTGCCGACGCCACCGACCTGGCGCGTATCGTGGCAATCATGCATGGGTCGGGCGAAACAAGTAGCTAGAACACGGAATACAACCACTGGATGAGGGGTTATGCCTCCTGATCCCCCTTTAAAAAGGAAACTATGTCAGAAAACACTCTCACCCTCACCGCCGAGAACTTCGATGAGGTTCTGGCCGAATCCGAAACCCCGATCGTTGTGGATTTCTGGGCCGACTGGTGCGGACCCTGCAAGATGATTGCCCCGATTCTCGACGAGATCGCAGATGAGCAGGCTGGCAAGGTCCGAATCGCCAAGCTCAACGTCGACGACGCTTCCGAGATTGCCATGCGCTTTGGCGTTATGAGCATCCCAACCCTCATCAAATTCAGTGGGGGAGAGGTGGACAAGCGAGTCCAGGGCGCCAAGGCTAAGGCACAACTCATGGAAGAGCTGGCCATCTAGGACCTACTCCACGTAGTGCAAGAGCCCCGGCCATCGGCCGGGGCTCTTTACGTTTTGTGCACACCCGGTGACGGGTGCACCTGTTGCATCACTCCCGTCGAAACGCGAGGAGCGCTAGCGACGAGTGAGAACATCATCCTCTGTGAATGAGCGAGGCCCGGAACCGTCTGGAAGACTCCGCCTGAAGGGCAGTATTAGTGTTCGAGCCAACGTTCGGCGTCGAGGGCGGCGGCACAGCCTGAGCCCGCAGCGGTGATGGCCTGCCGGTACTTGTCGTCCTGCACGTCGCCGCAGGCAAAGACGCCTTCGACGTTGGTGGCAGTGCTGTCGTGGGCGGTGACCAGGTAGCCGTTGTCTTTCATTTCCAACTGACCCTTGAACAGGTCGGTGTTGGGCCGGTGCCCGATGGCGATGAAGAGGCCGGTGGCGTCCATTTGGGTCTTTTCGCCGGTGAGCACGTTTTCCAGAGCTACGCCGGTCATGGCTTCTTCACCCAGCACGTCGGTGACCACGGTATTCCACATGAAGTTGATCTTGGGGTTGGCCATGGCACGATCCTGCATGATTTGGCTGGCCCGAAGCTCGTCGCGACGGTGGACGACCGTGACGGTTTTGGCAAATTTGGTGAGGAAGTTGGCTTCCTCCATTGCGGAGTCGCCACCGCCAACCATGATGATGTCTTGGTCGCGGAAGAAGAAGCCGTCGCAGGTGGCGCAGGTGGAAACGCCGCGTCCGATCAGTCGCTGTTCGTTCGGGAGTTCCAGCATCAGGGCCTTCGCACCGGTGCTAATGATTACGGACTTGGCTCGGTAGGTGGGCTCGGCCGCGTCGGGATCCCCGACCCAAATGTTGAACGGTCGACTCGACAGATCGATCTTGGTGACCTTCTCGGTCCGCAGATCGGCGCCGAAGCGGGCGGCCTGAGCTCGGCAGTTCATCATGAGTTCTGGGCCCATAATGCCCTCGGGGAAGCCGGGGAAGTTCTCTACTTCGGTGGTCAGCATCAGCTGGCCGCCGGGCTGGTCACCGGTTGAAGATGGTTCACCCTCGATGACGAGAGGTTCTAGTGATGCTCGGGCGGAATAGATGGCTGCGGTCAGTCCGGCGGGTCCGCTTCCGATGATCGCTACGTTGCGTACGTCGTCGCTCATGATGAGTTATGTCTTTCCTAGGTGGACGGGAAGTGTGTTGGACCGTAACGGCCCTTCCGTTGCTAACCAATTGATCTGGTCGCTTGTTCCAGCGACTTTTTGGTTGACGCTCGGCTTATTCCTCGCGCTTGCGCCAGAGGAACCAGCCGCCGAGGAGAAAGATGCTGCCCAGAATGAGGTAGCTGAGCCATACTTCGCCCGGTTCGATCGGCAGTCCGGGAATGACGGCGGTGATCGAGGCGACAAGCCGAACGAGCACCACGAGCAAGAGAATTCCCATCACAAGACCGATGAGTCCCATGGCGACGCCGTACACGGCGATGCGGGAGGCGACGAGTGCCTTGCCGGTACTCGCAGACCGAACCGTATCGACGTAGCCGACAACGGTGGCTGCGGCTCTTCCGGCCCAGTCGGTGTCCTGCTCGGTGGTATCAGTCATCGGCTCCACAGGGGCTGATGGTACCAATACCGCCGGCGATCAGTCGATTTGAACGCAGTCGGGCAGTTCAAAGACCTGAAGGTCTTCGGTGCTCAACACGAACACCTCGAACAGCGTGCCCGCCTGATCGACGGTAAGAACCCGTTGAACGAGGTCCAGATCGAGTCCTGAAGCGAGGGCCTGCTCGAGGCATTGCGGGTCCGCAGAGTCCTGTTCGGCCGACCGTTGGAGAATCTCGTCTCGATCGAGGCCGCTCTCGGCGCCCAGTTCTTCCAAGGTGAGATCTTCTACCGGTGTTGGAGTGTTGAGGACGAACGGAGCGGCGGCGGAAAGCGTAGGTCCGGCCTCTTCCTCCATCGCATCGTCGGCTTCCTCCATTGCATCGTCGGCTTCCTCCATTGCATCATCGAACGCTTCGTCGCTCATCGCCTCAGCCGTCTCGGTAGCCGAACTATCGGCTTCGGGTTCGCTGGAAGCTTCCACGGTGGTCTCGGTGGCTGCTTCGCCCGTTGCCGCGCTTTCGAGGGCAGAGTCGTCGCCTCCGCCGATCCCGCTCTGGAGTGCAATAACGCTGATGCCGGCGACCACGATGAAGCCCGCGGCGATGGCAGATAGCTGTCGCAGGCGTTGGTTCAACTTTTGTGAGCGCTTCAGCTCGTCGGCACGGGTGGCTCGCGCCGCTGCGAGGCTGACGACCTCGGGTTCGTCCATTGCATCGAGCGCGGTCGCTAGCTGCATTTCTCGCAGACCCGCAGGTGCGGGCTCGTCGATCAGCTCGCCCAAGCGAGCTTTGGTCGAGTGGAAGGGAGCGCTTAGTTGATCCAGCGTCTGGTCGTTTTCTACCGCGAACTCTTCCAGCTCGAGGAGCTCGGCGGACCCGAGTTCGGAGTCGGAGAGAGCAGACAGCATCTGATCGATCGGGTCGACCTCTTGGGGCTCGCGGCCCGAATGGTTGTTGGGGAAGGGGGGATTGTTGGTCATTGGTTTGGCCGCCGATCGTTGTCCTGGCGACGTTTCGTTTCTATGACGGTCTCGGAATCGCTTTGGTTCCCGATGGCGGCAGAAAGATGTTTCCGACCGCGGGCAATTCTGCTTCTCACCGTGCCGGGTGGGATGTCCAGCAGCTCAGAGATCTCGTTGTAGTCGCAGCCGACAATGTCGCGCAGGACAAGCGGCAGGCGGAAGTCCTCGGCGAGGTTGTCGAGGGCAGTGGTGAGGACCATTCGATCGGTGATCTGAGCATCGTGACTTTGACCAGTCAACGGCGCATCGGCCACTTCATCGGCGGGAATCGGGCGACGTTTCCGACGGCGCAGTTCATCGAGACAGGCGTTGGTAGCTACCCGATACGCCCACGTGGAGAACTTGGCACGGCTGTCGAAGCGAGGCAGACCGCGCACGATGGACAGCAAGGCCTCCTGACATCCGTCGGCGGCGTCGGCGTCGTTACCCATGATCCGACGACACACCGCATAGATACGGTCATACTCTGACTCGAGCAAGCGATTCATGGCCGAGCGGTCCCCTTGCTGGGCCGCCTCGATCAGTTGGGACTGGTCGATTCGGGCTGGGCTCACTCGAGCACCACGTCGGTGAGGGTGAACTGGTTCACGAAGCCGTCCTCGGACTCCTCGTCTGGTGTCCGGCCTTCAAACGTAAGCCAGATCAACACATAGGAACCGGTGGCGTCATCGAAGTTGATCTGTCCGTCGCCCTCGATTTCGTTCAGTTCGAATGGCCCGAAGTCCCATCCTTCAGTCCCTTCGATCGGAGTGGTACCCACGAAGACTCGAGCACTCCACCCCTGTGTGGGGGATCGCAGCGTGAGACGGGTCAGTACGGATGGATTCTCGAGCGAAATCAAATACCCCACCCCTGTCTTGACGCCTGAGAAACCCGGCCGTCGGTAGGGCTCGGTTTGCCAGGCGGTGTCGGGATTGCCGTCGATGGCTCCCGGGGCCAGCTCGTCCATCTCTTCGTTGTCGCCGAGCGGGTCAACCGGCCGCCCCGCATTGATCACCGGTTCCACAAACGTTTGCGTCGGCGTCAGAATGATCGTGTCGTCGTCGGTGGGATTCAGCGTGGTAGCCGTGGCGTTTGATACTCCGTCGCTTTGGTCGCCAAATCGAGCGAACAGCGATGCAGCGATGACCAGAGCGCCACCCACCAGGAACAAGACGGCAACGGTGCCAACCGATGGTCGGGGCACGCCTCGGGCGGTGTCGGCGTCGTCGTCAAAGTCGGCCGCTTCGGGATCGTGAAGCGGGTGCAGCGGCAGTGGTAGATCACCGGTGTGATCCACGGCCAGCACGCCGCCGACTTCGGTCTCCGATGTGATCGGAGGGTTGCCGGCGGAACGAAGATCGATGGTGGTGAGATCAACTTGTCCAGTGGAGTTGGACGTGAAATCTTCGGACTCGATTCGGATCGACGACAGCAGGACCCCTAATTCCATGGCTGACTCGGGCCGGTCCTCTGGGTCCTGATCGAGCAAGCTCTCGATGAGGTGATCGAGAGTGGCCGGGAGATCGGGCCGGAACTGAGAGAGCCGAGGCGCAACGGAGATCACCCGCGCCTGCGCGGTGGCGTAGTCGTTTCCTTCGTCGAAGGGTGGTCGACCAGCCAGCGCCTCGAACAGCACGACGCCAAGTCCATACAGGTCCGAGCGAGCGTCGACCTCCTCGCCTAGAACCTGTTCCGGGGCGAGATATTTGGCGGTGCCCAAAAGCGTTCCGGTTCGGGTGAGGTCGGTATCTTCGCCGGCCTTGGCGATGCCGAAGTCGGTAACTCGAATCCGGCGGTCCTCGCACAACATGATGTTGGACGGCTTAATGTCGCGATGCACGACGCCAGCTTCGTGAGCTACATGCAGTGCCTGAGCGATCTGGCGTCCCATGTCGATGACGTCGCGGGCAGGCAGCTTGCCGTGCTCATCCAAAACCGATCGAAGGGTCCTCCCCTCGATGCGTTCCATCACGATGGCTTCCAACCCGTCGAAACTTACAGCGTCGTAGATCGCCACGATCGTTGGGTGCTGGAGCCGTGCCGCGTTCACCGCTTCCCGCCGGAAACGTCGAAGGAAGGCCGCATCACGCGCCAGGTGCGCATGCAGGATTTTGACAGCGACGGTGCGACCAAGCGTGTGATCCTTGGCTTCCCACACTTCGGCCATTCCGCCCGAATCGATGTGTTCACCGAGTTCGTATCGATTGGCCAACAATTCGCCCGCGCTCGGCGTGCGGTAGGGCGCGGTCACAACGCCTCGGCCGCTTCGGCGGCGATGGTGCGATCACTGGGCGTTGGATCGGGATTGGACGGCAAGCCAACCAGGTGCGGTTTGCGAGGAGCGGAAGGTCGGCGAGAATTACGGAACCACCACACGAGAAGAAAGACCAACGCCGTTCCCGAGATCGCCCATCCCAGGCCTGGAACCGCGGTGGATCGGATCTGGTAGCGGCTGGTGGAAAGCACCCGTTCTCCATCGGGTGTCGAGGCGGTGACGTCGACGGTCGAGACACCGAGCGCACGAGCTTTGGCGCTGAGCTCTAAGACGGTTTCGCCCGGGGGAATGGTGAGGACCTGGCCGTCTTCGGCGATGTCTACACGATCGCCTCGGAACTCCAGCCGAACCAGCCGAGCGCTCGATGCGTCGTTCCGAATAGTGAGAGGCAGCGGGCCTTCGACCGCAGCGAGCGTGAGCGATTGAGAGCTCGGCAACGTAATCGATGCGAAGTCCTCCACCAGTTCGGCCTTTGCCCGGCTGATCGCTCGGGTTCGGTCAGCCGGGTTGCGGGAGCGGCTTAACGAATCGAGGATGAGCTGATTGAGCGACGGATTGGAGACTCCACGGAACGACCGGCTTGTTTGAGCCAGCGCTTGAAGCTCGGCTACGGACTCACCACTGTCGAGCAAGTTTTGCTCGGGGCGCTCGGCGGCCTGGAGCGGGTTACGTGGCTGGTTGACCAGAGCTTCGACGAGCGGAACGGCGCGCAACGGACCATCTTCGGTGAGCGTGCCAAGGAACGCATCGAGCGATTGAGAGTCCAGTACCGGTGCGCCTTCGCCGCCAAGGATGACCGACGACTGGGCATCCGTGGCCCGGAGGGAGAGACGCGCGTAGAGGGCATAGATGTCGCCAGGGGAGAAGTTGGCGAGGCCGGCAGGTGAGGAAAGCTCGTCGGTCAACTGGCGGTCGGGATCGATCAGCTGCACCCGGCCCGTGCTTCCCGCGACCGACCCCGTTTCGATCGAGCTGGTTTTGATATTGAGCGCGGCCTCGACGCCACTGGAGAGAAGCAGGTCGGCACCATCGACGGTGAGCGCTGAAGAGAGCATTGCCACCTCGGGCAGAGGCGTGAGTCCGATTCGAAGCAGACGCTGCTGGTTGGTCTCTAGCGCTTGGGTATAGAACCGGCCCTGATCGATCTCGGCGAGAGCCGAGGGGTCGAGGTCGACGCCAGCGCCAGTGAGCACCGGTCGAGTTCCCGCCGCACCCGAGAATTGCTCGGCCAGGGCGGGATCCGATTCCAGTTGGGTGAGAAGTGCTTCATCGAACTGAATGGTGAAGGGAACGTTGGGGTACGCGGCAAGGAACAACATGCCGTCGGACAGGTTGAGACCATCGGCCGGCGACAACGTCAGCATGACGGCGACGTCGAGGGTGGTGAGGGTTTCGGTGTCCTGGGGAAGGCGAACGACAGTGGAGGAAACCGACGAAATGAGACCTCGGCTAGAACGAACTTCCACCGTGAACGGATAGACACCGGGACCGGGCAGGTATACGCGTTCGGCATCGCCGGAGGTCACGCTTCGAACCGGAATGGACAGAACCAAGTTGCCGTCCGGATCGGTAGCCGCCTCGGTCAAGGGAATCGGCGCCCGGCGATTGAGAACCGTTGCCGTAGGTGCGCCTACCTCCCGCTCGGTTTCGATGCGTTGATGGAACAACGCCCCAAGGAAGAGATCGGGGCGAATCTCGCCGTCCCAATCGATCGTGATGGATATCGTGCCGTCGGATGCGACCGACGCCGTTTGGTTGACCAGACGGACCGTTCCCGGTTCGATCTCTGCCGGATCTTCGGGGGAGCCCGCTTCGTTTGTTTGGTCGTTGGTTTCGTCGTTGGTTTGAGCGCTCGCGGCGGAAGGTCCCGCAACGAAAACAAGGGCCACGGCGGCGAGGATCGCGGCGAGACGGGTCAGCCGATCCATTCGAGCACCACCAGACCGCTTGGTTCAGGTTCAAACCCAACATTGCGATAGAGGTTCAGCGCTCGCTGGTTTCGCTCCTGGGTGTTCACCATGATTTGGATCGCATGGCGGCGCCGGAGCCACTGGAAGGCGTCTTCGATCAGGATACGACCAAAGCCTTGGCCCTCTGCCCAGGGGTGTACCGCAAGTCGCTGCAGATACCCCCTCTGACCAGCTAATCCAGTGACTGCATACCCCTGCACACCCTCGGGTCCGTCGATGATGCGGTAACGGTGCCGAGGGGTTGCGCGACGGGCTTCTCGTAGCGCCTCGGCGTCGAATCGCCAGAACGGTTCAAACGCCATTCCGTCGACTTCGATCACCGGAGCCTCGTGCCAGCGGCGGCCCGGCCGGAGCTCATAGCCCTCGGGGAGCGGCGGGGAGAAGCGATGGCTTCGATGGTTTGGACCGAATCGTAGATCGAGTCCAAGAAGGTGGAGTTGTTCGTGAATCGTGAAACCGGCCGTAAGAAACGGTTGGGCATCCCGGAGCGATAACGCGGGCGTGACGGCACGTGGGATACCGCGATCGAGGAGCTTTTGACAGATGCCTGCCAGCTCATCTGGTGACGGCAACATGGAGGTTCGTCCCGGGCCGACCAAGGCAACGCCATGATGTCCCTGCCAGCTACTGACGCGGACCCGCGAGGTACTGAGCCCACCGACCGAGGTACGACCGCCGGGAGCCGAGGCAGACGAAGGAAAAGCAGCCGAACTCACTATCTACTAAGGGTAGGCGGCGACGGTCCCATCTGTCAGTCAAGCGACGATTCACCAGGAGGAGATGTCGGTTGTAGCCTTAGAGCGTGACTTTGCTGCTGGCCACCAACGACCTTTGCTGGCTTCACGAGGCTGGTCCCCATCACCCAGAGCGGCCCGCTCGCCTGGATGCTTTCCAGCGCGGCATCGAACGAGCGGACCTCAGCGACGCGGTCAAATGGATCGAAGCTCCGCCAGCCGATCGAGCGGCGGTCGAACGAGTTCATCCAGGGCAGGTGCTGGATCGCCTGCAAATGTTGTGTCTCCAAGGCGGCGGTGCCATCGATCCCGACACCATCGTGAACGAAGTGTCTTCCGATGCGGCCTGGGTGGCGGCCGGAGCCGGCTTGGAACTGATTCGTCGGCTCGACGCAGGGGAGGCTGACGCGGGTTGGTCGGTGGTCCGACCGCCCGGGCATCATGCGTTGCCCAACAAGCAGATGGGGTTCTGCTTGATCAACAACATCGCAGTTGCTGGACGGTTTCTGGCCGACCGCGGCGAACGCGTTGCAATCGTCGATATCGATGCCCACCACGGCAACGGCACCCAGGACATCTTCTATGACGACCCAAACGTTCTTTTTGTAAGCCTGCATCAGTTTCCGTGGTACCCCTACACCGGCGCCCTCGACGAAACTGGCGAAGGAGCTGGAAAGGGAACCACCGTCAATATTCCCTTACCCGCCTCCACGGCAGGGTCGGTATACCGATCGGCGATCGAAGACGTGGTGGTTCCGACGATCGAACGGTTCGCACCAACCTGGCTTCTCGTATCAGCTGGCTTCGATGGACACCGCGCCGACCCAATCACCGACCTCGGGTTGAGCTCGGCCGACTACGCCGACACGGCAAAGATCATCATGGATCTCGTTCCGGCAGGGAAACGGTTGCTGTTCCTCGAGGGAGGCTACGACACCGATGCTCTTGCGGCCTGTGCCGGGGCGGTCGCGTCGATCGCAGTGGACGGCGAGTACCGGCCGGAGCTCCCGACTGGAGGCGACCGCGGCCAAGCGGAAGTCTCTGCGGCTAAGCAGCTGCATGTGCATCTTCCCGAACATGGCTGACGCGATAACGCTTCCCAGCGCTGCGCAGCGAGTCGGGGAACTTTTCCAAGCAGCTGGGTTTGAGCTTTTCGTCGTCGGCGGTGCCGTCCGAGATCAACTACTTGGTCTCGATACCTTTGCTGACGACATCGACATGACGACCAATGCTCGACCCGCTGACATTCTGGCGATCGTGGATCCCATCGCAACTGCGGTGTGGCGCCAGGGCGAACGCTTCGGCACGATCGGAGCCACCGTGCTTAATCGAGCCATCGAGATCACGACCTATCGCAGCGAGACCTACACCGGTGAGAGCCGCAAGCCCGTGGTGGGTTTCGGTGATGACCTAGGGACCGATCTCAGTCGGCGTGATTTCACGATCAACGCCATGGCCCGAAGCGTGCATACCGGAGAGCTCCACGATCCCTTCGGTGGTGAGGCCGATCTGGCGGCTCGGGTCCTTCGAACACCGCTCGCGCCGGATGTCTCATTCGGCGACGATCCGCTGAGAATGCTTCGGGCTGCCCGGTTTGTTGCGCGGCTTGATCTTTCGCTTGACGATGAGCTCAAACGGGCGGCGACACAGCTGGCCGACCGGATGTCGATCGTTTCCGGGGAACGAGTCTTCGCCGAGCTCGAACGTCTACTCGGTCTGGCCAATCCGGAGCGAGGCCTCCAATTTCTGTGGGAGACCGGCGTGCTACGAGCGTCTTTCGATCGAGCCCCACTGCCCTCCTATGAGACGGTCATACAGTCGGTTCGCCGACTGCACACCTCCGGTCCGATCGACACCGCAATCCGGTGGGCGGTTCTTTGTGACCTGACCGGTGTCGATGTGGACGAATTGGCCGAACAGCTACGGATGTCTACGGATCGATCACGAGACCTTGAGGTGCTGACCGGAACGACACTGCCGGAACCCGATGACACCCCGGCGCTACGGCGACTCGTGTTGCGACCAGGGCCCGACGACGTTCGACGGGTTGTTGAGGTGTACCGGCTCACCGGTGCCCTCGACGCAGCCGCCGCTAGCGCGCTCCTGGACGCATTCGACGGTCTCGCTGCCCGAGAGCCAGCCGAAAAGCTCCGTTGTCCGCTTTCGGGCGCCGACGTTATGGAGTTGCTCGACATCGAGCCCGGCCCACTTGTTGGCCGTGTTCGCAACGCTCTGGAGGCACTCGCGATCCAGCACGGTCCGCTCTCTGTCGCTGATGCCGAACAAGCTGCTCGGGAAGTCGCAGCTGCGCAATGAACGGCCGGCTTCGCGGAACGGCGTCGGGGGTTGTGAGCTACCGGCTAGAGCGGCAACGAGTCATCGACTCGGTGCTCGCAGGCGAACGCGATCGAAACGATGTATGCGACGCGCAGTCCGAGTTGAAACGGGTCGCTGTTAACCACGCCAGCCCGCTGAAGGATCCGTGCCCGATCTGCGGCGAGGATGAACTCGGGGTTGTGACGTTTGCTTTTGGGCTTGGTCTGCCTAGCGGCGGACGTTGCATTACCAGTTTGCGGGAGATGCAACGGTTGCGTCGAAGAGGTCGCCCCACCCGCGGGTACCGGGTGGAGGTGTGTCGTTCCTGCTGGTGGAATCACCTGCGAGAGACCTTCCCGATCAGCGATCCCGCAAAGCGTCGCCTCTTGAGCTAGCCGCGGCGCCTTCGATCGTTCCGGTCGTGGCTAGGACCTAGGATGGGCCGCGACGTTGGTTCCGCCCGTTCGTCGGCTACAACTATCCACCGCTGTGTTAGATCTTCTTCTCACACCTCGTCCGCCGAGGAATCGCCGCCGAAACCCGTTCTGGCGACTGCGCCGGCTCTTCCTGCTTGGCGTCTTCGCCGGCGTTGGCGCGCTCGCCGCAGCAATCATGGTGCTGTCCACCCAAATCCGGTTGCCCGAACTCGCCACCCCAGACCTCAACGAGACCACGTTCATCTGCACCGCCGAAATCGAAAGCAACTGCACGCGTGATCTGGCAACGGCGACATTGGCTTCGGAACAGGACCGGGAACTGGTTACATATGACCAAATTCCCCCGGTTCTCATCCAGGCGGTCATCTCGGCTGAGGACAAGGACTACTTCGATCACGAAGGCGTCGATCCGTACGGCATCGCTCGGGCGCTGTATCAAGACATTCGTTTCGGCGGGACGCTGCAGGGTGGTTCAACCATCACGCAGCAGTACGTAAAGAACAGCTTCCTCACCCCTGAACGCACCCTGGCCCGAAAGGTTCGAGAGGCGACGTTGGCCATCAAGCTCGAGCGAGAAGCGGCTGGCAACAAACAGGCGGGCAAGGAACAGATTCTCAACGACTACCTGAACCTGATCTACTTCGGGCGTGGCGCCTACGGCATCCAGGCCGCGTCGCAGGGCTATTTTGGCAAGAACGTTGAGGAGCTCAACCTGGCCGACTCCGCCTACCTCGCCGGACTCATTCGAGCGCCCGAAAGCGCGGACGCGCGGGACAATCCCGAGGAGGCCAAGCGTCGGAGATCGACCGTGCTTCGACGCATGCTGGAAGACGGCTACATCACCGAGCTTGAGGCAGAGCGGGCCGACAAACGGACGTTGAGCACCATCATTCCCCAAGCCAGCCGGGCCGGTCTAGGGCAAGTGAAGGGTGCCGAGTTTGGCTCGGAGTACTTCGTCGAGGCCGTGCGTCAACAGCTGGCCAAGCTGTATCCCGATGGCGGCATCTACACCGAGGGTCTTCGGGTCTACACCACCTTGGATCACGAACTGCAACGCCACGCCTACCAGACCGTCATCAACGAGCTTCCTCCCGAAGACCCCGACAACCCCACGGCTTCCATCGTCGCGGTAGATTCCAACGGACGGGTTGTCGCCATGATGGGCGGAACCGACTTCCGAGCCAGTGAGGTAAACCTGGCTCTGGGCCGCGAAGGTGGAGGCTCCGGGCGTCAACCAGGCTCGTCGTTCAAGCCGTTCGCGTTGGCAGAATCGCTCGAACAGGGTTTCTCGGCACGTTCGCTCTATTCGGCTCCATCGGTGATCGAAATCGAAGGCGCCAACGATGGGGGAGTGTGGCGGGTACGCGGTGGCGGTTCGTCCAAGGGATATCGCGATCTCGTCGACGCCATGCGGGTGTCCTCCAACGTGGTCTATGCCCAGCTGATGATCGACACCCGACCAGATCAGGTGATCCAGATGGCACAAAAGCTGGGTGTTCGTGCCGAACTTCCCGCCGTAAACGCTCTCGTCCTCGGTTCGGGCGAGGTATCGGTACAAGACATGGCCTCGGCCTACAGCACCTTTGAGCGTGAAGGCCTTGCCATGGCCCCCGTGTTGATCGAACGGATCGAGGACGCCGACGGCAATGTTCTGTGTTGGTACCCCGTCGATGGCGAGTGTCTGGCAACCCAAGACCAGCGGACCGGCGAGCAAGTAATCGACCCCGAAATAGCCCGGCAAGTCAACTACGCACTTCGTTCCGTCGTTGCCGAGGGCACCGGTCGCAACGCCCAGTTCGCCCAGGCAGCCGCTGGCAAGACCGGAACTACCCAGGACGCACGCGATGCATGGTTCGTCGGGTTCACCTGCGACCTGACCGCCGCAGTGTGGATGGGGTACCCCGGCAGCCCCGGCGAACCGCCACGGTTCATGGACAACTTCCGTGGGATCGAAGTTCACGGTGGTGATTTCCCCGCGCAAATGTGGAGCGAATTCATGACCCGGGCAACCGAAGGATCTGAGACGCCGTGCGAGGAACTCCCGGTGTCCGATGACTTCGAAGGCCGTGTCCGGAACCCGAACCTGTCGACGACCACCACGATCCCCACCTGTCCCGCCCCCGGTGAGCCAGCCGACCCGGGCGTGGTCGAGTGCATTCCCGCTCCGACCACCGTGCCCGAGACGCCCGCAACCACCGTTCCAGAGGCGGACAGCGACGACGACGGAGACGACGGCTAGCTGTTTTGTCCCCTTCAGGGGGACTCCGCGGAACCGGAGGGGCTCTTTTCCGCAACGT
>CALHFG010000034.1 GCA_938029215.1 uncultured Acidimicrobiales bacterium
GCCACCGTTGCTGATCTTGAACGGATCGGTGTCGATGTGGTCAAGGTCGTCGATGCCCGAACCGGAGGCAACATCGTCGCAGCCCACGGCGGGTCAAAGCGGGTGAGCAGCGTTGAGCTCGGCGATGGCTCCACGATCGAGACGGACCTGCTGGTCATCGCCTGCGGCTGGACCGCCCCGACCTCGCTGCTCAACATGGCCGGGGACCGCCCGGTCTACGACGCAGCCGCAGCCCGGTTCTTTCCGTCGGCCACGATCGACAACGTCATGACATGCGGCGGCATCGCCGGTGACGGCACGCTCGATCAACTGATCGACCATGCGTCGGCCACCGGCAAGCTGGCCGCGGCTCGAGCATCGGTGGTTGCTCATCGCCTGCAGGCTCTGACCGCTCGGGCCCAACCGGTCGATGGCGATGAGTCAGCGTGGCCCGCCGATGAACGCGCCCCACTCGGTCGAGATCCGCATCCCGCGCTCTTCCAGTCCACCACTAAGGGAATGGTCGACTTCAGCGAGGACATCTCCAATAAGGATCTGGTGGCCGCATCAAACGAGGGCTATGACTCGGTCGAGCTTCTCAAGCGTTTCACCACCGCCACCATGGGCCCATCGCAGGGCAAGCTGGAAACGGTGAACACGGTCGCCGTGCTGGCCGACGCACGCGGCGAAACCATCGAAGAAGTCGGCACCACCGTCTGGCGGCCGCCGTATGCACCCATTTCACTCGGCGGTCTCGCCGGTCGGATGTTCAATCCCCATCGGGTTTCTTCCATTCACAGCTGGCACAAGGCCAACGGAATGGTCCCGATCCAGGCCGGGGCGTGGGTCCGCCCGGAACACTACGGCGACCCCGCTGCGGAGGTCAGTAACACGCGGCGGAACGTCGGAATAATCGACGTCAGCCCGCTCGGCAAGCTGGACCTGCGGGGTCCAGATGTCCCCAAGCTTCTCAACCTCGTGTACACCAACAAGTGGTCCAAACTGCCGGTTGGTGGTGTGCGATACGGCGTAATGTGCGCCGACGATGGAGTAGTGCTCGACGACGGTGTAACCGGCCGTCTGGGCGACGAGCACTACTTGATGACCACGACCAGCTCGGGCGCGGCCCGAGTCTGGGAGTGGTTGGAGAACTGGCTGCAAACCGAACGCCCCGACTGGAAGGTCCACGTCACCCCGGTGACCACCGGGTTGACCAGCATCAATGTGGCCGGTCCGAAAGCTCGTGAGTTGATGTCTCGACTAACCGACATCAACCTGAATCCCGAAGCTTTCCCCTACATGACGCTCCGGCAGGGAAGCATCGCTGGAGTCGACGACTGCCTCATGTGGCGTATCGGCTTCACCGGCGAACTCAGCTACGAGCTCCATGTTCCCTCCGGTCACGGTCTGTATGTTTGGCAAACCTTGCTGGAGGTGGGAGCCGACCTGGGCATCGCGCCGTTTGGTTTGGAGGCTCAGCGAATCATGCGGCTGGAGAAGGGTCACTTCATCGTGGGGCAAGACACCGACGGTCTCACGTTGGCCCCGACTGCCGGCATCGAAGGCCTGATCAAGCTCGACAAGGACGACTTCGTTGGCAAGGCCGAACTGGCGTGGGCTATGGAGAGCCGGCGGGATGAAATGCCGGCCCTCGTTGCGATCCAAACAGCCGATCCATCGATCGTCCCAACCGAAGCAACCCAAATCGTTCGGACAGGAACCAACGAGATTCTGGGACGCATCACGTCGTCTCGAATGTCACCCACGCTCGGCCGCTCGGTCTGCCTCGGCCAGGTGCTTCCGCAGCTGCGACAGCCCGGAACCGAGCTCGAGCTCGTCCTGATACCCGGCGGTGAGCGAGTGAAGGCAACCGTCATGGAACATCACGCCCACTTCGATCCTGAAGGAGAACGCCTCCGTGCCTAGTTTCTCTGTCCCTCCGTTCGAGTCGGCGGTGTTGACCTCCTACCCGTCCAGCACCGACGCCCCGGTCACCATCAGCGACGAATCTGCGGTCGCCAAGACGCTGATCCGATCCGACCGTGCCCAATTCGGGGTGCCCTTTGGATCTTCGGTCATGGTCGGCGACGCCCTCGTGTGTGGCACGCGACCGGACGAGTGGTTGATCCTTGGGACGGTCGATGCCAGCGCGGCCGTCGATAGTGGCGGGTTCACCTCGATCATTCCGTTCACACACGGCCGCTCGCTCTTCCGGCTGTCTGGCGACGATACGCCCGGCTTGCTCGAGAAGGTTTGTGGGCTCGATTGGTCCGACAACATGACACCGGACGGGGCGGTAGTCACTGCGTCGGTTGCGCTCGTCACCTGCGACATCATTCGAACCGACCAGGATGGTCAACGGTCCTACCTGGTCATGTGTGATCGTTCGTTTGGGCAGTACCTCTTCGATGCCCTGATCGATGCCGGAACCGAATTTGGGATCGCCGTTCAGTAGATAGCTTGAGGCCGTGGAGTTCGTTGTCCTCGGTGTTGAGTGGGTGGAGGGACAGCCGTTCCTGTTGACCACCGAAGGCGATGACAACCTGCTGCGCCCCGCACCGATAGCGGGGTTCGACCTCCACTATCGAGCTCTCCTCGATCGGCCTCGTGTCTGCCTGGGCCATTCGCTGTCGATTGGCGACGAGGTGTGCGACAAGCCAGTTCCCGCCGGCTCTCGAACGTGCCAGCGGTGCTCGATCAAGGCTGCGATGCATGCGTCTGATCTTCATCACGCCCACACCAAACCGGGATCGGGAGCACTCACCGGCCACCTGGACCAGCCCAATCTTTTGTATCTGGCTGCATTCGGCGACGGCTCCATCAAGATCGGAACCAGCACGGCGCATCGTATCCACACCCGGTTACTTGAACAGGGAGCAATGCAGGCCCGCATCGTGGGTGCCACCGAGGACGGCATTCGTATAAGGGTGTTGGAAGACGTCGTTACCGAAACGCTCGGCATCGCTCAGACCGTTGGCATCGGACGCAAGATCGCCGGTCTCGCCAACCCTCGACCCGCCGAGTTTCTCGAAACCCTGTTGGCCGACAATGAGGAAAAGGTGCATGGGACGCTTGAGAACATGGCCAAGTGGGAGAGACGGTCGGACCCATGGGTCAACCCCGCTGGAAACGAATGGGACACGGTGTTCAGCTATCCCAACGATCTCGGTGCCGGCGCCCATCAGCTGGTCGCTAGTGGCGCCTATGGACGCATCGTTCAGGTCCATCGTCCGGTCGAAGGTGCCGACCGATTCGTGGCCGACATCAAACGGCTCTTCGGCATCCGCCTCGAACGCGGCACCTTCCAAACCCCCGACGTCGCCGCCCAACACTCGCTTTTCTGATTGCCTGCGCTTGCCTCCATGGAGTGCGTGGCGAACGCATTCTTCGTGGGGCCGTTTCTGGGCTCGGTTTCTGGTGGCTCTGGTCGGGTCGCTCCGGCCACCTGCGGGGAGCCTCGCAAAGCTGGTCTCGCAGCCTTGCTGGCGCGGCGGCAGCCTCCGGAGTGTTCTGATTGCCTGTGCTTGCCTCCATGGAGTGCGTGGCGAACGCTCCGCGGATGGCGCCACCCAACCGGGGCTCGCTTCGTTTGCCATCTAGGCAAAGAGCGTGAAGTCCGTGGCGAGGCTGGTGCGGAGAACGTGATGAAGCGAGGAGCGCTAGCGACGCAGTGAGAACATCACTTTCGCAGCACCGGGCGATGCCCGGAACCCGTCCGGAGGACTCCGCCTGAAGGGCAGTTACAGCCTCATCTTTGGGCCGGCTTCGGCCCAGTCCATGTGGTTTCGGACATAGGCGTTGGCGACGTCGTTGACCGGTTCGTGATCCCAACTGTTGAGCGGCCCCTGGTTCATTGCCTCATAGAGCGTGCGGCGGGCCCGCTGGGACGCAACGACCTCTTGGTAGATCGCGTCGCTGTCCCACCGAGCTTGCACTTCGGCTGCGAAGTCGGCAGCCAGTTGAGCGTGATCCGGGTCGTTGGCCAGGTTGGTTCGTTCCATCGGATCGGTGGAGAGGTCGAACAGCATGGCGGGGTCGGTGTCGCAATGGATGTACTTGTACTGGCCGCGGCGGATCATGAAGATCGGGCGTGAAGTCATTTCGGCGCAGTACTCACCGAAGGCTTCGTCGACGTCGTCGTTGCCGCCGGTGGCTGACTCCCAGAGGCTTCGTCCTTCGAGATCGATGCCGAGCTCGGGCCAGTCGCCGCCGTCATTGGCCATGTCGAGAAGTGTGGGAAGCAGATCGAGGTGGGTACAGGCGTTGTTGACAACCGACTGATTGACGCCGGGTCCGGAAATGATCAGTGGAACGCGTGCGGATCGTTCGTGGAAGGACATCTTGAACCACACCCCTCGGTCGCCCAGCATGTCGCCGTGGTCGCTGACGACGATGACGATCGTGTTGTCCCGCTGACCGGTCTCGTCGAGGGTCTGGATCAGTTTGCCGACGCAGTCGTCGAAGTAGCTGGTGTTGGCGTAGTAGCCGTGGCGGGCGTTGCGTGCTTGGTCCAGGGTGAAACCGACCGTGTCAGCTTCGATGCCATGGTGGATACGTTTGGTGTGCGGATCCATCTGGTCGGGGTCGAGCATGTCGGGCAGGTCTATGTCGTCGTCGTTGTAGAGGTCCCACCATTCCTTGCGGGCCACGTAGGGGTCGTGGGGGTGGATGAACGACGCAATCATGAAGAACGGTCGGTCGTCGCCGTCGCGGGCCATGTCGAGCAGGCGGCGGCGGGCGGCGAATCCGACCTCTTCGTCGTAGTCAATCTGGTAGGTGGTGACCGCTTGGCCCGCTTCTTCCAGAACTTCCATGTTGTGATACCACTTGTCGATCCGTTCATCGGCCTGGGACCAGTTGGGGGTCCAAGCAAAGTCGGCCGGGTAGATGTCGGTCGTGAGGCGGTCGTCAAAACCGTGAAGCTGGTCGGGGCCGACGAAGTGCATCTTTCCGCTCAGCGTGGTGCGGTAGCCGGAGAGCCTCATGTAGTGGGCCATGGTGGGAACGGCCGCAGAGAACTCTGAAGCGTTGTCCCACGCGCCGATCTTGCTGATCGGTTGGCCCGCCATCATGGAGAAGCGGGCGGGGGCGCACAAGGGAGAGTGGCAGTACGCGGCATCAAAGCGAGCGCCTCGCTCCGCGAGGGCGTCGAGGTGAGGGGTCTTGACCAGCGGGTGACCGTAGGCGCCGGTGAAATGAGGAGCGAGCTGATCGGCCATCACGATCAGAACATTGGGTTTCGTCATGAGGCGAAACGTTACAACCTCAAACGGTTCAGCGCCGTCTAACCGAGGGCGATCTGCTCACAGCGAGAGAGGCCTCGTTCAAGAGCGCGCTGGTCGCGGTGGCGAGCCCAGTCGAGCCACAGTCCATTCTGGGTCACGATCACGTCGGTGGTGCGGTCACAGGCCTCAACCTCGGTCAGATCGGGTCGAGCCGACCTGATCAGATCGCGTAGATGCTCGGTGTAGCGGCGATACAGCTCTTGCTCGACCAGGCGAATCTGGTCGTCGGTGCGGGCGATGGCCCAGAGGGTGGTCCGAAGCGCCAAGTAATCGGCTGATAGGAACGGCTCGTGGAAGGCCCCGCGAATGAAGGCGATCACCTGTTCGGCGGCCGAATCAACCTCTTTGATCGAGTCCATCGAGGTCTCGAGCAGGCGATCGGTTGCCAATTGGAACGTCGATTCGATCAGTGAACGCTTGTCGTCAAAGTGGTAGCTAAGCAGTCCCACCGATACGTCCGCTTCTTTCGCTACATTTCGCATGCTGGCGCCGTCGATCCCGTCGCGGACAATGCACTGCATCGCAGCTTCGAGGATCTGCTCCTGAGTGTCGGAGAGGACTTCGGGGGACATCCCGACATGTCTAGCGCCTGGGAGCCGGGCGCGTATAGTCTGGCGAAACTGAACGACCGTCCAGTCAGGGGTTCCTTCACATGCCAACCGCATTTGCTGCCGTCGAAATTGATCTGGACGAGATGATCGACTTGGACGAGTTTCCTATCCATTTGTTGGCCAGTCCCGAGAGGGCGGAGCTGGTCGCTCAGGCCCAAAGTCAGATGCGCAAGGTCGGATGCTTCCTCATCCCGAACTTCGTTCGACCCGAAGCGATCTCCTCGATGCAGACCGAAGCCACCGCGCTGCATGATCAGACGAACTTCATCACGGACTCGAACAACCCGTACTTCTCCGCCGATGACTCGTCGCTCCCCGCCGATCATCCGGTCCGGCGATTCCAAACCCGAAGAAGCGGGTTCTTGTGTAGCGATCTCCTATGGCAGTCCTCACCGCTTCGAAAGCTGTACGACAGCGACGTGCTGCTGCACTTCATTTGGGAGTGCCTGGGGACCGATCGCCCGGTGTACCGCTGGGCCGACC
>CALHFG010000035.1 GCA_938029215.1 uncultured Acidimicrobiales bacterium
GCGCCCATTCTTGGCGGCGCCCCGTATTTGGCCGAACGGATCGTCGGGCGGCCAGGGTTTGCATCAAAAGCGACCGCTCATAAAGGTCCGATCGCCCTCTAGTTCACAGTGCTGCGCCATCATAGAAAACGATGTCCTCGCCAATCCCTGCTCCTCAAGCTGGCCGCCCTGCAGCCGAGGAGTTCGTGGCGCGCCATCTGGGCGGCTTGTTCAGCGACGAGGTAAAGGGTTCGGAGGCTTTCAGTGGTGGTCAGGGGGCCGCAGATGCTCGTCTGGCCGGCTTCAACGTCGGCGGCTATGCGTCAACCCGCAGTGAGGTTTGGCCCGCCCCGAGACGCGGCGCGTCTGCTCTTTCGCCCTACATTCGCCACGGCCTGCTGACACTTCCCCAGGTTTGGTCCCACGTTTCTGAGGGACCAGCGCAGGACATCAAGCGATTCAGAGATGAACTTGCGTGGCAAGAGTTCGCCCGCCACTGGTATGCGCGGTTGGGCATCGACACACGAACGGGTGTCCGGCACGATCTGGGACCGCCCGCTGCTCAGCCCGCCTGGGACCGAACGATGGCATGTCTCGAGATGTGTGCCGAAGAGCTGGAAGACGATGGATGGTTGGTCAACCAGGCACGCATGTGGCTGGCCTCGCACTACGCGATTCGGCTAGGAGGCCATTGGCGCGAGGGGGAGGATGAGTTCTTTCGGCATCTGCTGGACGGCTCTCGGGCTGCAAACCGCTTAGGTTGGCAGTGGACAACCGGCGCAGGGTCGTCGAAGTCGTATGGATTCAGTCGGTGGCAGGTGGAGAAACGCGCCCCTGGGTTGTGTGGCCAATGCGACCGGTCCGGTGATTGCCCCATCGAGGAATGGCCTGAGGAAGCCGATCTGGTCAAGGTGGAACCCAACTCCAAGCTTCGCCGATCGATCAATCCATCCGAAGCGGGTCCTGCCTCGGCGGTGAAGAACAACCCTCCGGACGTTGTGTGGCTGACCGCGGAATCGTTGGGAGCAAACGATCCCGCCCTCGTTGCCAACCCTGGGATTCCCGTCTTGTTCGTATTCGACGAGCCACTATTGGAGCGTCTGCAGTTGTCCGCGAAGCGTCTAGTGTTTCTCGTTGAGACACTTGCCGAGCTGGCGGAGAATCGTGTGGTGGTTCTCCACCGCGGTCGACCGGCAGAAGTTCTGGCTCGCCACCGACCCGCGGTAACGTTCGCCCCAGTGCCAGGGTTTTCTCGAATATCGTCATCGCTCGAATTGGGCGAGCTCCACCCGTACCCTTGGTTGGCGCGGCCCCGCGGGGGCAGCGTGTCGTCGTTTTCGGCCTGGCGCAAGACGGTGGATCTATGATGCCGACTCCGCCTGCGATCAACATGGAAATCCCTTCGACGGTCGAACTGGTGAATGTTGTCCGCATGACCATCCTCAATGCCGTGGAATCGAGCGGGGCGCTCAGCGGTGCCCGGCTGGATGATTTGCGATTGGCGACCTCGGAGGCGGTGACCAACGCGATCGAGGCAAATCTCCACCGCGACCCGGCGAAGCCGGTAAAGATCCGGTGTGTCATCGATCAGGGTGTGGTCCAGCTGGAGGTCACCGATTTTGGCTTCGGCATGCCCAACCCACCCGAACTTCCACCGCTCACAGACCCCGCGCGACTGCGCACCGAAGGCGGCTTTGGGGTTCCTTTGATGAAGGCGCTCAGTGGTGATCGCTTCGAGTTCGACACCTCATCGAGCGGAACCACTGTAAGAATCTGGATTACCGGATAAATCCAAGGTCACCGAGCGTGACCGCCGATTGGGCGGCAAAGGACTAGGCTTAGTGGCTGATGTCTGGCCACAACAGTCTTCCGATCCGCGATGAGGCGTTTAGCGGCAGTGACAACGCCTTAGCGAAGGGCGTGGTTCGTCCGGTGGCGACCTTTCTCGGTCGCGAAACCGCTGCCGGAATCCTGCTCATCATCTTTACGGCGATCGCCCTCATCTGGGCCAACGTCGACTTCTCTAGTTACGACGATTTCTGGCACACAAAGCTGTCGTTGACGGTAGGCGAATTTGAACTCTCAGACACGCTCGCACACTGGGTCAACGATGCCCTCATGGCGTTGTTCTTTTTCGTGGTTGGTATGGAGATCAAATCCGAGCTCGTCCTCGGTGACCTGAAGAACCCCAAGATCGCGGCCCTACCTGCGATTGGTGCGCTGGGTGGAATGATCGTGCCCGCCGCCTTCTACTTCGCTCTCAATCCATCGGGTCCTGAAGCGAGCGGCTGGGGAATCCCGATGGCCACAGACATCGCGTTTGCGGTGGGTGTGCTTGCGTTGGTCGGCAACAAGGTTCCCAAGCAGCTGTCGCTGTTTCTTCTCACGCTGGCCATCGTCGACGACATTGGCGCCATCATCGTGATCGCCATCTTCTACAGCAAGGGCTTCTCTGCGGCCTGGTTGGGTTGGGCGGTTGCGGGACTGCTGTTGATGTTCGCAATGCAGAAGCAGCGGGTCTGGTTCACGCCGCTGTATGTCATCCTCGGCGTCTTTGTCTGGTTCGCCACATTCGAGTCCGGTGTTCACGCCACCATTGCCGGTGTTGCGCTGGGCTTGCTCACGCCAGCACGACCCCTTATCCCTCGAGAGTCGCTCAGTGCCGCCATCTCGGGCGACAAGTTCGAAAGCTCCGATTTCGGCGCCATCGCGGTCCGCGATGCCCAGTTCCAGGTGCGGGAAACCGTAGGGGTGTGCGAACGAATGATCAAGCTGCTCAGTCCATTCACCAGCTACATCATTATCCCGATCTTCGCGCTGGCCAATGCTGGTATACCGCTCAGCGGTGAGGTGATCGGCGATGCGCTCACAAGTTCGGTGACCCTCGGCATCATCGCCGGGCTCGTGGTCGGCAAGCCGCTAGGCGTCTATGTGTTTGCAATGGCTGCCCTTGCTTCCGGCGTCGCCACCCTGCCAGCAGGCATGAGGAAGGTGCACATTTTGGCGGTCGGTGCGGTAGCCGGAATCGGTTTCACGGTGGCCCTGTTCATCAATGGTCTCGCATTCTCCGACGATGTTGCTATCAGGAACCAGGCGACGATCGGCATCCTGCTGGCCAGCCTGCTCGCGACCCTGCTGGGCTTTGCAATCATCAAGCTCTCGCATTCGGACGAAGATGCGACTCCAGAAGGTGATGCTCGTGCCAGCATGGTGGACGCTGATGCTGACGGCCAGCCCGATTTCGCCACGAACTGACCAGTCCTTGGGTGCCTCTGCCCGTTTCTGATTTACCTGCTCAGAGGGCTTTCCTTCTGCATGCTGTCACAAACTGGGTTTCAAAGTCTCTACAGTCTCCTGTCGTGGCCCAAACCCTCGTTATTGTCGAATCCCCTGCGAAGGCCAAGAAAATTGGCGAGTATCTAGGCTCTGACTACGTGGTCGAGTCTTCTATTGGCCATGTCCGTGATCTGCCCAAGAACGCTGGCGATGTTCCCGCCGCGTATAAGGGTGAGAAGTGGGCCAAGATGGGCATCGACACCGAGAACGACTTCAAGGCGTTATACGTCACCAGCCCAGACAAGAAGCACCACGTTCGACACCTGAAATCCCTGCTAGCTGACGCCGACGAACTCATTCTCGCCACCGATAAGGATCGCGAAGGAGAGGCGATCGCCTGGCATCTTCTCGAGCTGCTCAACCCTCGCGTGCCGGTGAAGCGCATCGTCTTCAACGAGGTCACCAAAGAAGCGATCCAGCGGGCGCTCGACGATCCCGGCGAGCTCAACCTGAAGGTTGTCGAGGCCCAAGAAGCACGCCGCCTACTGGACCGGTTGTACGGGTACGAGGTCTCGCCCGTCATGTGGCGCAAGATCGCGCAGGGCACTTCTGCAGGCCGAGTCCAGTCCGTTGCCACCCGAATCGTCGTGGAACGGGAACGGGAACGCATGGCGTTCGTCTCTGCCAACTACTGGGACCTGGTCGCCACGTTTTCCGCCGATGGTGCCGACAAGCCGTTCTCGGCCAAGATTCTTGAGGTCGACGGCGCTCGCATCGCCGGCGGCAAAGACTTTGGTGACGACGGTCAAATCAAGACCACCGGAAAGTTCGACCTCGTTCATCTCGATGCAGACGGCGCAGCCTCCCTCGTTGCCGGGGTGGAGGGTCAACCGGCGACGGTGGAAAGCCGCGAGGCCAAGCCGTATCGACGCCGCCCGGCACCGCCCTTTATCACCTCCACCTATCAACAGGAGGCCGGCCGGAAGCTCCGTTTGTCTTCGGCTCAGGCGATGCGCGTGGCTCAGGGTCTCTACGAGCGGGGCTTCATTACCTACATGAGAACCGACAGCGTGACGTTGTCGGAACAAGCGGTCAACGCCGCCCGCAGCCAAATCGCTGATCGGTTCGGCGATTCGTTCCTTCCCGATGAACCGCGTGTTTACAAGGGGAAGTCCAAGAACGCGCAGGAGGCTCACGAGGCCATTCGTCCCGCTGGCGATGTGTTCCGCACCCCTGATCAGGTTTCAGCCGAACTCAGTACCCAAGATCTCAAGGTCTATGAACTGATTTGGCAGCGCACCGTTGCCTCGCAAATGACCGATGCAACCGGTGAGACTGTGACTCTTCGGCTGGGCGTCGACACCACCGATGCGCGGCATGCGGTGTTCTCTACGAGCGGAACGGTCATCAAGCACTCCGGGTTTCTGAAGGTCTACAAGGAAGACGTAGACGAAGAAGAGGCTGACGATGAGCCCAAAGAACAGCTGCTCCCGCCACTGGAAGAGGGCGACAGGGCCACCGTGGATTCTGCGACCGCAGATGGGCATGACACCCAACCTCCTGCTCGCTACACCGAGGCCTCGTTGGTCAAAAAGCTTGAAGAGCTGGAAGTCGGCCGTCCGTCCACCTACGCCAGCATCATGAGGACGATTCAGGATCGTGAGTACGTGTGGAAGAAAGGGAGTGCGCTGGTTCCCAGTTTCACCGCATTTGCGATCATCAACATCATGGAAGGTCACTTCCCTAACCTGGTGGACTACAAGTTCACCGCCAAGTTGGAAGACGATCTCGACCTGATTGCCGAGGGTGGCGAGGAACGGATTCCCTACCTCAGCCGCTTCTACTTCGGTCATGGTGATGACCCCGGGCTTAAGGTCAAAGTGACGGAGCGGCTGGCCGAGATTGACGCCAAGGCCGTCAACACCATTCCGGTTGGCGTCGACGCCAACGGCGAGTTCATCGAAGCCCGCAACGGAAAATTCGGCCCGTATCTTCGGCGCGGTGAAGAGACTGCCTCGCTGCCGCCAGACCTCGCCCCAGACGAGCTGACGATTGAGAAGGCGGTAGAACTGCTCAACGCTCCGCAGGGCGACAAGGAGCTGGGTGAGCATCCGGAAACCAAGCAACCGGTGTTTGTGAAGAACGGCCGGTTTGGCCCGTATGTGCAGCTCGGCGAGCGTGATCCCGACACCGAGATCAAGCCGAAGATGGCATCGTTGTTCAAGAGCATGGATCCCGCCAGCGTCACGTTGGAGGAAGCGGTCAAGCTTCTCGACCTTCCGCGGGTCATCGGACTGGATGAACACGGCCAGGAGATGAAGGCGCTCAACGGGCGCTACGGCCCGTATATCGCCCGGACCCTGGTGGACGAAGAGGGCAAAGAGAAGAACGACAGCCGGAGTCTTGAGACCGAAGAGCAACTGTTCAGCCTCACCACCGAAGAGGCGAAAGAGCTGTTCGCTCAACCCAAGCGGCGACGTGGCCAGGCGGCCCCGAAGAAGGGCACGCCCGTGGGCGTTGACCCCGCGACCGATAAGCCGGTCGAGCTGAAAGATGGCAACTGGGGTTGGTACGTGACCGACGGCGAAACCAACGCATCGCTGCGTAAAGGTGACGACGCCGAGACGATCACGATTGAACGGGCCTCAGAACTGCTCGCTATTCGTCGAGAGGCGGGCCCAGCCAAGAAGCGTAAGAAGAAGGCGACCAAAAAGAAGAAGGCCGCCGCGAAGAAGACCACGAAGAAGAAGGCCGCAGCCAAAAAGTCGACAAAGAAGAAGGCCGCCGCGAAGAAGACTCCCAAGAAGACTGCGGCCCAGTTGGCGGCCGAGGCCGAGAAGGCTGCGGCCGAGGATCCCTTCTAACTTGGGCCTCTACATTGCGCTCGAGGGTGGCGAGGGCTCCGGAAAGAGCTCACAGGCCAAGGTGCTCGCCCGACGGCTCGATGCCGTCCTGACTCGTGAGCCCGGCGGTACACCGCTGGGTGCGGAGCTGAGAAAGCTTCTGCTTTCGCCCGACCTTCCGTCGGTAAGCGCCCGAGCCGAGGCGCTCATGATGGCCGCTGACCGTGCTGAGCACATGGCGGTCGTCGTCGAACCAGCCCTCGCCGCGGGCCGGCACGTTGTTTCAGATCGATCGGTGTACTCCTCGCTTGCCTATCAGGGCGGTGCCCGGGGGCTGGGGGTTGATGCCGTTCGTTCGATGAACGAGTTTGCGCTCGCGGGTCGGCTGCCCGATGTCGTCATCTTGCTTCAGGCGAGTCCCGAGGTCGCTCGGTCCAGGATGAAGTCGTTGCCCGATCGGCTCGAAGCTGCCGGTCAACGATTCCACGATGTCGTGGCTTCGACCTACGCCGAACTACGTGAGTCGGAACCCGATCGGTTCGTGAGCGTTTCAGCAGACGCGTCGTTCGCCGAGGTCGAGACGGCCATCTGGTCGGCGCTAGAGCCGCGGCTGCCCTAGACCGCTAGCGTCTGAGGCGATGGATCTTGCCCTGGACCCCTACGCCGCAGTCATCGGCCAGAACGATGCGGTCGAGCGGCTGCGAGCCGCGGCGATCAACCCCGTCCACGCATATCTTCTGATCGGTATGCCCGGATCGGGCCCAACGGCTGCAGCTCACGCGTTCACGGCGGAACTTCTTAGCGATGGACTCGAGCCCGAGGCCGCCCAGCGGGCGATCGAGCTCTCCCTAGCTGGTATCCACCCGGACCTCGTGAGCGTGGAAGCCGAGGGCGCTGCCCTTCGAGTGGGCGAGGCCGAGTTCATCATTGCCAACGCCTCCACCTCCCCGGTGGAGGGAAAGCGCAAGGTGGTGATGATTCATCGGGTCGATGTCATCGAGGAAGCGGCGGTTGGCAAGCTCCTCAAGATCATCGAAGAGCCACCCGCCTCCACGGTGTTTGTGGCCATGGCCGGCGAACTGACGCCCGAACTCACCACGATTGCCAGTCGCTGCGTGAACGTCGAATTCGGGCCGCTGTCTGTCGTGGCCATCGAACAGCAACTTCTGGCCGAGGGAACAGATCCCGAGAAGGCGACGCTTGCAGCCGCTGCCTCGGGCGGAGACCTCGACCGAGCTCGACTGTTGGTCACCGATGCGGCCATCGCCGGTCGAGCCGAACTGTGGCGCACGCTGCCGGACAAGCTCGATGGCAGCGGAAACAAGGCCTATGACTACACCCAGCGCATTCGTA
>CALHFG010000036.1 GCA_938029215.1 uncultured Acidimicrobiales bacterium
AGATTGTAAGGGCCCATCGCGTTCACAAATCCGAGCGGTCCGCCTTCTTGACTCGCACCGTTGTCGGAGAGCGCCAGCACCAGCGTGTTATCTAGCTCGCCGGTTGCGTCGAGGAAGTCGAGTACTCGACCGAAGTGCTCATCAGCGTGTTCGAGCATCGCCGCATAGGCGGCACCGAGTCGGGTGAACAGCCGACGTTCCTCTTCGGTATGGCTATCCCACGGGTTCACTTGGTGGTTGCGTTCTGGCAGCTCGGTTCCGGCCGGAACGATTCCCAGGGCCAGTTGGCGGTCGAGCCGATCCTGCCGGGTCTGATCCCACCCTTTGGCGAAGACCTTGTCGTACTTGTCGATGAGGTGCTGGGGTGCCTGATGGGGCGCATGGCATGCGCCCGGCATCAGCATCATCATCCAAGGGTCTTCGGGGAGTCCCGCTATGTGGCCCGCCAGATACTCGATCGCGTTGTCAGCGAGATCCTCGGTGAGGTGGTAGCCAGACTCGTAGTTGCCGGGAGCGGCGATATGGCTGTTGTCGCGAACGAGCTCAGGAGAGTACTGATCGGTCTCGGCGTCGAGGAAGCCGTAGAACCGATCGAACCCCCGACCCAACGGCCAGCCATCGAAGGGACCGGTCGGACCCGTTTCGGTCAACGGCGTCACATGCCACTTGCCCACGTAATAGGAGCGATAGCCGTGGGGCTTCAGCGTCTCAGCCAGGGTTGGTGCCGTCGGATCGATCTTGCCGCGATAGCCCGGGTATCCCGAGTCGAAGTTGGCGAGACAACCCATGCCAACCGAGTGGTGGTTACGTCCGGTGTGAAGTGCTGCTCGCGTGGTCGAGCACATCGCCGTGGTGTGGAAGCCGGTATAACGCAACCCGCGCGCTGCGAGACCGTCAATATTCGGCGTGTCGATTTCCGAGCCGTAGCAACCGAAGTCGGCAAAGCCGACGTCGTCGAGCATCATGATCAACACGTTGGGAGCACCAACCGGAGCTTTCGGTCGCGGTGGCCAAAACGGCAAACTCTCCGCCACGGTTTTGCCGACTTTGCCCTCGACCTCGTTGTCTGTCACGAAGCGAACCTAGTTGGCGCACGATTCGAGCGCACGAGCCAGCGAAGCCGGCCAACCGCTCTTTACTACTGGGGGGCGAGACCCTTTGCTGTTTCACTCAGAAACGCTGATAGTAGAGCGCTGTCTACTTTGCGCCCGTCAAGGTCGGCGATCGCTCGGCGCAACTCGTCGGCGAGTTCTTGGTTGGCGGATGCCAACTGCACCGTTGCCTGCCGGCCGTGGTCCAGCAACGCCTTATCGATGTTCGCCAGCTCGGTGGTGAGTTCCAGGTTTGCGTCGTTGAGCCGATCGGTCTTGTTCTTGACTTCATCGCGAAGGTTGCCGATCTGGGTGTTCAGCTCGCGTGAAATCTTGTCGAGTCGGGTGTGCATCCGGCCCTCAATATCGATGAGACGTTGTTCGATCTCGTCCATCTTTTCGCCAAAGAGAATTCCTTGAAGCTGCTCGAGGGAGTCTTGTGGTTTGGCGTCGTTCTTTCGGCGGGAGGTGTCGCCCGGACTCTCGGCGCCCTTGCGTTGCGAGGTTGTTGACATTTCGCTCTCCTTTGTGATCTCTGATCTATCGTCGACACCCCTAGGAGTTGTGAGATCAGACGACCGAAAAATCACTGACTAACGTTGATCCCGATGAACCGTCACGCGATCAACGCCCTGCACGACCTCCCGCGAGCTGGGCTGGGCCACTGGCCTACGCCGTTTCACTTTGCACCCCGATTCAGCGCTGACCTGGGAGTTGACGTTTGGCTGAAACGAGACGACGTTCAGGGTGTCGCTCTGGCCGGCAACAAGCTCCGCAAGTTTGACCTTGTTCTAGGTGACGCTCTGGCCGAGGGCAAGAATCTTCTCGTTACGACGGGAGCGCTGCAGTCCAATTCGGCCCGAATTGGTGCAGCGTCCGCAGCCGCCGTGGGCATGCGCTCGGTCCTGCTGTTGTCAGGCGAGCAACCCGACACCGCCTCAGCGAACGTTCTGATCGACCAACTAGTGGGGGCCGAAGTTCGATTCGCAGGCGATGTGAGCTGGGACTACCTCAACGCCGGCGTAAACGACATCGTCAGCGAGTTCCATCGCAAGGAGTACAAACCTTTTGCTGCGCCGGTCGGCTGTTCATCACCGTTGGGCGCATTGGGGTTTGCCCGAGGGTTTTTGGAACTCCACGAACAGATGGAGACCGCCGGGGTGAAGCCGAGCGCGATCGTTCACACCTCCACCTCTGGGGGCACCCACGCTGGCTTGCTGGTTGGTCGGGCGCTGTCAGGCAGCGATGTTCGAATCATCGGAATCGACGTCGGCGCTATCCACGGCAACCCGTCGCAGGCGTTGTTGGAGCTTGCGAACCAAAGCGCAGCGCGGCTTCAGGTGACCCTGGATCTGGCGACGACCGACGTTGAGATCACCACCGACCATCTCGGCGAGGGATACGCCATCCCTTCTGAGGCCGGGAACGCGGCGATCGACCTGCTTGCGCGAAACGAGGCCGTCCTCGTGGATCCGATCTATTCCGGAAAGGGACTGGCCGGCTTCATCGACCTTGTGCGATCCGGCCAACTCGACGGCCCCGTGGTGTTCTGGCACACCGGCGGCTATCACGCCCTGTTCGCCTAGCGTCGGGCACACCGGGGCCCGTCACCGGGCGTTGCAGCACCGCGGGGCCCGTCACCGGGCGTTGCGCGTTGGGTAGAGGAAACGGGCATCCTGTAGCCATGAGTGAGTGGTCGATGGATTCATGGCTGGTTAGCGGCGGGCGCCCGGAGGCTCCTGGCAGCCCGATCAACGCACCGATCGTGCCTGCGTCCAACTACATCTACGGCGGCGGCGACTTCAGCTATGCCCGCGACGAGGGCACGCCAACCTGGGTTGCGCTCGAGGACCTGATGGCAAAGCTGGAAGGCGGTGCCGCGTTGGCCTTCGGTTCCGGTATGGCTGCCATTGCAGCCGTGTTCGATCAACTGGATGTCGGCGCCCACATCATTTGGCCCGATGACTGCTATCAGGGCGTCGCAGGAATCATCGATACCGGTGCAGCCCAGGGCCGATGGACCAGCGAACGCATCTCGCTGAGCGACACCACCTCGTGGGTCGAAAAAGCGAAGTCCGCCGACCTCATCTGGCTCGAATCTCCGTCGAACCCTCTTCTGGAAATCGCCGACCTGGCCGCTATCTGTTCCGCCGAACGCAAGCCCGGTTCGATCATCGCGGTCGATAACACGGTGGCAACACCACTAAACCAGCGACCGTTGGACCACGGCGCCGACGTGTCGGTCACCTCGGCCACCAAGTACGTGGGCGGTCATTCCGATCTGCTGTGCGGGATCACCGTGTGCAACAACGCCGAACTGCAGGATGGTCTCTTCCGGGCACGCCTGCTGAACGGGGCCACCCCGGGCAATCTCGAGGCCTACCTCGCCACTCGCGGCGCTCGCACCATGTCGCTTCGCTTGCGGGCCGCCGAGGAATCGTCGCTCATTCTGGCTCAGCGCTTGGAGAGCCATCCGAACGTGGAGATCGTTCGATATCCCGGCCTTCCCAGCCACCCCCAGCACCAACTCGCAACCGAGCAGTTGGGTGGTTTCGGCACGATCATCACGTTCGACGTGGCCGGGGGCCTGGAACCGGGCGAACAGTTCCTCAAGCGTCTCCAGCTCCTCACCAATGCCACCAGCTTTGGAGCGGTCGAATCGACGATCGAGCGGCGCGCCGCCATCCACGGCCAAGAACATCTTCCCGCCGGATTGATGAGAATGAGCGTAGGTATCGAGAGCGTCGAAGACCTCTGGGCAGATCTCGCAAACGCGCTGAGCTAGATGCTCGGCCTTTCGACGTGGTGCCCGCCTCAGGGTGGGACGAACGACCATCTCGCCCGATCAGCCTTATTTGGTGCACCCAATTAGAGTCGAGGAGTGGCACTTCAGGGATTCCAAGAATCGTCGTTTGCTCACGACGGCATAGAGCGAAAAGTCTTTAAGGCCTCCCCCGCAGGGCCTTCCCAACGCGGCATCGTGGTGATCCACGAGATCCCCGGCATCACGCCGCCCGTTGTCGATTTCGCCGAACGATTGATCGAGCGGGGTGCCACCGTGTGGATGCCCTCTCTGGTCGGCATTCCTGGCCAGAGCCGAAACGTGCCCTACCTGGCCCAGAGCGTGGCCAAGCTGTGCGTGGCGAAAGAGTTCGCCTACTGGGCATCGGATCGCACGCCACCCATCGCCCAATGGCTCCGAGCCCTCGCCCGTGAACTCAGTGCCGAACTGGGCGGCCAAAAGGTCGGAGCGTTGGGGATGTGCTTCAGCGGAGGATTCGCCCTCGCCATGGCCACCGACCCAGTTGTTGCCGCACCGGTGCTTTCACAACCGGGCGGACCGGGTCCCTTCGGCGCCGCACGACGCAAGTCTGCTCATGTCTCAAGTTCCGACCTTGACGCAGTGGTCAAGAAGGGCTGCAACGTGATGGGGCTTCGCTTCACCGGCGACGCCGCCGTTCCAGCCGAACGGTTTGCCGAGCTTCATAAGGCTCTAGGAAGCAAGTTCATATCCGTCGAGATCAAGAGCCCTGACCGTTCGATCGGTGTGAAGCGCACCGCCCACAGCGTCCT
>CALHFG010000037.1 GCA_938029215.1 uncultured Acidimicrobiales bacterium
GCCAGGTGGATTTGGCACGCCCCCATTTGGCGACGACAACCGTCAGATCCGGGTAGAAGGGGATCAGCTGATCGATGAACGCGATGGTGAGGTGCGCTCGACCCCGATCACCACGCTCGCCGACGCAGCCAACTTCCTGGAGTCAGCCATCGACCCCTCCACTGCGGCCGAGTCGGACTCGCCTGCACTGGGCGATGTCGACCAAGCACTGGCCGTCGATGTGCAGAGCTCACAGTTTCTCGGTCGCTGGTACGGCATGGCATTCGAGGCGCTCGAGTTGGTTCGAACCGACCCCGGCTCGGTCGATGGGTCGCTGCCTCAACTATGGCCGGGACACTTTGATCCCGCGATTGAAATCGGAGACGAGAACCATCGGGGCAGCTACGGGGCGTCCCCGGGCGACGACTCGATCGATGAGCCCTACCTCTACGTGAGCCTCTGGTGGCCCGACCGTCTGGACCTCGACCGTTCCGACCCGGCGTGGAACGCACCGTCGTTTGTGGGGTCGGTGCTGCGGCTGTCGGACTTCTCGACCGAGGTCGACCCGGTGCAGCGGGCGGCAACCTTCTGGCAGAGCACCCGCGATCGCCTTCCGTAGCCCCTACGGGAGTTTGGGGGCTATCCCTCGTGCGGCTGTTGCCCGCGGTGTCCGATCATCTGGGTATGGAAACAACGAACCCCAACAGCATTCACACCCCAGCTTGGATCACCCAGGTTTGGGTCTCCTTCGGAGTCTCGACGGTCGGACTGCTCGGCGGCATCTACTTCCTCGAGGTGAGCACCTGGGCCCGAGCGTTCCTTGCGGCCGCCTCGTTGCTGGCTATCAACTCCACGTTTGCACTGGCCAAGACGGTTCGAGATGTTCACGAAGAGCAGCGTCTGGTCAACCGGGTGGACAATGCCCGGGTGACGAAGCTGATTACCGAAAACGATCCGATGGCTGCGTTCTAGTCAGCCCGCTCGGTCTGCACTTGTTGCCGCTGCCGGTTGAGGAATCGTTCCTCGGCCGGCGGCGGTTGCCGTTCAAGCGCTCGATCAATGGCCTCGAGGGACTCATCCCAGCGGTGGGCTAAACGAAGTAGTTCGGCCCGGACCGCGTGGTAGCGATGATGCTGATCCAGCGTTGTGATCGACTCGGCAACCGATAACCCGGCGTGGGCGCCATCGGCCTTTGCTACCGCCACTGCGCGGTTGAGTCGAACAATGTCTGAGCCGGTCATCTGTTCGAGCTGCAGATAGAGGTCGGCGATCATTGGCCAGTCGGTCGCGTCGTCGGACGCCGCGTTTGCGTGGTGTGAAGCGATGAGGGCCTGTACCTGATACGGGCCAGGGGACATATCGGCCAGTGCGCCGTTTAGAACGTTGTTTGCCCGCAGGATCATCGCTCGGTCCCAGGCGGTTCGATCCTGGTCGGTGAGCAAGATCAGATCGCCGTGGATGTCCTCTCGGGTCTGGCTTCGAGCCATCGTGAACAACTGCAACGCCAGTAGTCCGTCGACCTCGGGTGTTCCGTCGGTCAGTTGGGAGAGGAGTTCGGTCAGGCGAATTGCTTCTGAGTGAAGGTCGGGTCGGGTGAGTCCCGACTCTCCGGTGCTGCTGAGGTAACCCTCATTGAAGATGAGGTAGAGCACCTGCAGCAGGATGGCCAGACGTTCTTCGATGCTTGTCGGCATCGACATTGGAATGCCAGCGTCGCGGATCTTTCGTTTGGCTCGCACGATGCGTTGGGCCAACGTCGGCTCGTTCAGAAGGAAGGCCGACGCAATCTCGGGCGTCGTGAGGCCGCCCACCAATCGAAGTGTCAGCGCAACTCGACTCTTGGGATCGAGCGCCGGATGGCAACACAACAGCATGAGGCGCAGTTGACTCGTCCCGGAACCTTCGAGGCTGATGTCGCCGTCGTCGATCAGGTCATTGGCACCACCCACCAGCGGAGCGTCGGACAGGATGGCCAACGCACCCGCCTTTTCTTGGCGGTCTCGCTCGGCTCGGTCCGCCCGGAGTCGGTCGATCGCTTTGCGGCGCGCCGTTGTCATTAGCCACCCAGCCGGATTGAGCGGGATGCCGCGCTCGGGCCAGGTCGCCGAAGCAGCGATGAGTGCCTCCTGCACTGCGTCGTCTGCCACATCGATCGATCCGAAACGATCGGCGAGCAGCGCGAGCACTCGACTGGCATCGTTTCGAGCCAGCCGAGTGACCGCTTGTTCGACCTTGGTCACCGGGAACTATGCGTCGGGGCGGAAGGCCACCGGGCGAACCTCGATGAAACCGGTGTCGACGGGCATGTCCTTGGCGAGCGCGAGGGCGATGTCGAGGTTGTCGGCCTTGATGAGGTAGAAACCAGAGAAGACCTCTTTGGTCTCGGCGTACGGGCCATCGACCGTACCTACGGCCTCCATGTTGGCTCGCTCCACGGTGGTGGCAGTGTCCGGTGGAGCCAGGCTGGCCCCGGCCACCCAGTGGCCGCCCTCAATGAGCTTTTGGTTGTACGCCATCCAGCGTCCCATGAACTCCTCGAACTCCGGCGTTCCCGGTGCTGGGCCGGGGCCGTTGGGATCGGTGTGGTTGATCAGCATGTATTCCATTGGGGGTCTCCTTGGTTGATGGGGCCGAATTGCCCGCTTCGTAGAGATGACGGAGCCGATCGACGAGATCGACAGCGTCGACAGAAAGATTTCGAAACTTTCCTAGACCTCGTACTGAACCGCGGCCCGGGCCGTGATGTTGGGCCGGATCAGATCGGCGATCAGGGCGAGGTGACCCTCCTCATCGGCGTACTGTCGGTAGGCCGCTTCGTCGACGAAATCGCCAACGATCATGTAGTCCCAGTTTCCTTCGGACACGCCAAGGTCGGGCCCGTGGTGGTAGCTGGTCACGCAATCGAATTCGGCTAATCGGTTCAGCCCGATCCCGATCTCGGTCTTGACTTCGGCGGTCGCGGTCTCGGCCCATTTGAGCATCACACAGTGTCGGAACATGTTTCGATCATGCCAGATCCGGAGGTGGCCCCCATCGTCCGAGCGCGGCGTCCCGCAGAGCGAGGAGTCGTCCTTTGCCCGACCAGTATTCGTCTCGTGTAGACGGCTGAACCGCACCACGAGCGAGCTGCCACACTGCCAGAGCAGTTCGGACGATCGTCGGCAAGGCTCCAAAGTGCTTGGCCGTTAGAAGCAGTGTGTTTCGCTCCATCAGATACCCCGCAATCGCACGTGGCGTGCTCACCCGAGGATTGAACACCCGAGAACCGACGGCCATCCCCACGTCCCATCCAGCCCCGGAGGCTCGGAGTCCGAGGTCGGCTTCTTCGCAGTAGGTGAAGTAGCGCTCGTCGTAGAGGCCAATGTCTTCCAGACACGAACGGCGGGCGAGGAACATCGTCCCGTGCGGGTAGTCACAACGCTGGAACCCGTCCCCGGGATCTTGCGGGCGCAGAATTGGACCAAAGTTGCGGTCGACAATAGGGAGCATTCCGTCACCGACGTCGGCCGATAACAGTCCGAGTTTTGGGCGGGCGGTGCCGATAGCGAGCATCTCGGCCAGTGCCTGGTCCTCGGCGTAGGCATCGTGGGGGAGGGCCACACACCATTCGGTCTCAGATTCAGTAAGCCACCGTTTCCACCCGACGTTGGTCGCGGGGCCAAATCCACGGTTGGTGTTGAGCCGGATGATCTCGGTGTCGGCCTCGGCGGCACCAGCGACCATGGCGAGTTCTTCGGGGTCCGAGCCGTTGTCGACAACGACTATGTGGCCGACCAGCGGATGCGCTTGAAGACGCTCCACGGTCTCGCGACACGCCGCTCCCTGATTCCAGTGAACGACGACCGCGTCGATTGGAGCAGCCACGGAGAGCTTACGCGGCGGGAGCGTCGGTGGGTGGCCCGGCGAACACCTGGGCCCGTTGCATCCAGTCCAACCCAATCGGTGAAGTAACGAGGCTCGTTGCAAGAACATTGCGTCGCTGGGTCACCACGAGACAGAACTCCTCGGCGGAACCCTCTACATACTCTGATGCGTCCTCGGGTCCAAAGGTCCAGGTTTCTCCGGATGGAGAGGTGAGCTTGACTCGAACATCGGCCTCGGGCACCTCGAGGCCCCGGTTCTTATAGCTCCACCCTCGGGTGATAAAGCCGAGCTGCGCGATGTGGAGTAACCGGTCGGTAGCCGGCCGACTCTTGTCGAGGGCATCCACGACGTCTTGGCCGTGGGCCCAGCACTCCATCAAGCGAGCGGTCAAGAACGACTTTGCGCCCATCGAAGGGCCATACCAAATGACCCGTCGATCATCGGTAAGCGTCCTGCCGGCGGTTGCGAGCTCGGAGCGGGCGTCGCGCCACGCGGCCAGGAGCTCGTTCGGCTGCATCGAGCGAAACGTGGCGAGCGTGGCATTTTCCATGCCATCGATGTCGGCCCCAGCGATCTGGCGCAGAAGCTCCTGGGCGCCTGCGGTAAATGAATCGGGATCCGTGATCGCCAACGCGGCGGTCCGATCGAAGTACGCAAGGTGGCCGATCTGGTCGCCAACACTCCACCGTGCGCTGGCGGTTGGTCGGGACCAGGCATCGGTCGAGACGGTCACCAAAACCTCATCCAGGGCAGCTTGTTCAGCCTCGAGGTCGGCCAGTACATCGAGCGCATTCATGATGCTTCCGAATGTATCTGGTCGGTACCAACCCGACCCAACTGGTACCCCCGCTGCGGCTTGTGCCCGACATCCCTTCGCGCAGCCCGTTGTAAGGGAAACGTCACACATTTCCACGATGCGGGCATTTGCCAGCTCAGACGACTGGTAATTTTGGGCAAATATCCGATTTCGGGCAGTTTTTGCTAGTCAGAGGCTGGTCACGCACGCGAAGGGGTCTAACTATCGCCTATGGTCGAGGTGGCATATGGCACATCTGACTGCGGGTGTGCCCCTTAATACGGGAGACACACGTTGAATTGGAAACACTTTGATCAGGCTCGCAAAGATGTGGGCCCTATCGAACTGGACTTGATCGAGTCCTACGCGCAAGGAAAGGTAAGTCGCCGCAACTTCGTCAAGCGCGGCACCATCATCGGTCTTTCTGCACCGTTCATGGGCGCAATCATCGCTGCGTGCGGTAGCGATGGTGGGTCTACCACTGCAACCACCGCTGCGGCTGGTGGCGAGACCACCGAAGCAGCCACAGCAACCACCGCACCGGCACCTACGGGTGGCGCGGGCGGAAACGTCACTGTCGGTATCCAGTTCGGTGATGCAAACTCGGGTCTTGACCCGGTCGCCATGCTCGATCTCGGCACCTACTGCGTGATCTCGCAGTCATTCGAAACCCTCGTGGGCGTTGGCGCCGATGGCAACATCGATTCCAACGCGCTGGCCACCGGCTGGGAGCCCAACGCCGACGGTTCGGTCTGGACGTTCACACTTCGTGATGGTCCGGTGTGGACCGACGGTTCGCCCGTCACCTCCACCGACGTTGCCGCCACCATGGATCGTCACGTCGAGTTCGGCAATGCCGGTCTCGCGGGCGTTATCGAAGCTGGCGCCGTTGATGACTCAGATCCCAAGGTGGCCGTGTTCACCCTGGTGGAGCCCAACGGAAACTTCCCGGTTCTGGTCTCGAGCTTCAACCCCCAGACCGTCATCACCCCGGCCGACTACACCGCCGGTACCACGCTCGATCAGCGTCCCGAAGGTTCCGGCCCGTTCCTGCTCGAAAGCTTCGACCCGACCAGCTTCGTCTGCAAGTACAAGCGCAACGAGAACTGGTGGGGCGGCGTCCCCAACCTCGAGACCATCGAACTTCGTGGCTTCGAGAGCGAAGGCACCCGCGTGACCGCTATGACCGCACGCGAGATCGACATCATCCAGGACTTCAGCGTCTCGGGTGGTGAGGGTCTGCTCTCCGATCCCGACCTCACCGTTCAGACTCCTCCGGCCTCGAACCACCGTCAGCTGTGGTTCAACACCCAGCAGGGACAGTTCGCACAGGACAAGCGTCTCCGTCAGGCGCTCGGTTGGACCCTCAACCGTGAGCAGATGAAGAGCGTGCTCTTCGCCGGCAAGGCCGACATCGGAAACGACCACCCAATCGTGTCATCGCTTCCGTTCTTCGATGAGACCGTGACGCCACAGCGCACGGTCGACATCGATATGGCCAAGCAGCTCATGAGCGACGCAGGCGTGACCGAGATGACCAACACCATCGAAGCGGGCGACCTCGGTGAGGTCCCCGAACTTGCGGCCATTATTCAGCAGAACGCTGCTGCAGCTGGCTTCAACTTCACGGTGAATGTCCAGGCCAACAGCACTTTCTACGGTGCGGCATGGTGCCCCGGTGCCAGCGCAACCGATGCAACCCTGCCCTGTGACGGTTCAGCCGACTTCGGCATTGTTGACTACGGTCACCGCCCCGTGCCGGACATCTTCCTCGGTTCAGCTCTCAGCACCGGTGGTGTGTGGAACTCGTCGAACTTCGCAAACGCAGAGTTCGATGGTCTCCTCTCCGACTACCGGACCGCCGTCGACGTTGCCGGTCAGAAGAAGGCAATCAGTGCCATCCAGGTGCTCATGCACGATGAGCAGCCGGCGCTGTACCCGTACTTCTTCAACTACATCAGCGGTCACGACAAGAGCGTGTCCGGTGTTCAGGTGACCGCACTTGGTCACGTCTTCCTTGGACGGGCCTCTAAGGCCTAGTTCATTCACAATTTGTAGGTAGTTGGGGGACGCCGTCGATCAGAAGGCAATTCTTCTCGATCGACGGCGTCGCTCTTTTTCATCGCTCGCCAGTATTCATGTAGGTTCGGAGTTCAATGGTTCAGTTCGTTGTTAGACGTTTGTTGTTATCGATCATCACACTGTTCATTTTGTTGTTCGTAGTGTTTGCGCTCACCCGAGTGTTTCCTCAGGATGTGGCGCGTCAGCTCGCCGGCCCGTTCGCTCCTCAAGAGCGCGTCGATCTCCTGAACGAAAAACTTGGACTCCTCGATCCATTGCCGACCCAATTTGGGCGCCTGCTCAAGGGGGTCGTCACGTTCGACTTCGGCGAGTCATTCAGTACCCCCGGCGTGCAGGTCATCGACCTCGTTCGGCCGGCGCTATGGAACTCGGCCAAGCTCGTTGTGCTATCGATGCTGATCTTCTTGCCGCTTTCAATCTTCGGCGGCATTATGGCCGCCCGTCGCAAGGACAGTCGTCTCGATCGCAGCATCGTTTCACTCGGTCTGGCCAGTGCCTCGATCCCTGACTTCGTGTCTGGCGTGATCCTGCAGCTGGTCATCGGGGTGAAGCTCGGTTGGCTCCCCGCGACGTCCAGTTCGGTGCCCGACGATGCTGGGTTCTTCACCGCCCTCAAATTCATCCTGCTCCCTGCACTCGCAATCGTGCTGGTGTATTTCGGCTATATCGCCCGAATCACCCGGGCCGGAGCGATCGGCGTGTTCGAAAGCGACTACGCCCGAACCGCCTACATGAAGGGCCTGTCGCCCTCCACCGTTATTCGCAAACACGTGTTGCGGAACGCGCTACAGCCGACCGTTGCCGTCACTGGTACGCAGATGGGGTACCTCTTCGGCGGACTGGTAGGA
>CALHFG010000038.1 GCA_938029215.1 uncultured Acidimicrobiales bacterium
GAGAACCCGGACCCGAGCCATGAGTTCTCGCGGACTGTACGGCTTGGTGAGGTAGTCGTCTGCTCCAAGGTCAAGCCCGAGCAAGAGATCGTCTTCGGTCGACTTGGCCGTGACCATAATGATTGGAATGTCGCTGTCGGCGCGAAGAACCCGGCAAACGTCGAGGCCATCGACCTTGGGCATCATCAAATCAAGAATCACAAGGTCAGGCTGCAATTGCCGCGCCTGATCCAGGGCGGCCCGTCCGTCGCTAACCGAAACAATGCAGTGGCCCTCGCGCTCCAGATACGCCTCGAGCACTCGGCGCTGATTTGGGTCGTCTTCGGCGACCAGGATTCGGGCCATTACTTCTCACTTTCTTCGCTCTCACCATTCATGCCCGAAGCTAAGAGCCGGCTAAGGAATCCGTGGTTCGGGGTGCGAACGGCTTGTCCGCACCCCGGAACCTGGTCTTTTTGTTGGATCAGACGTCGACCGAGGGCTCGATGTCGTCTGCTTCGTCTGCATCATCGAGATCGGCTTCGAGCTCTTCGCAGTCGCCGAAGAGATCCTCAACGAGTGCCTCCTGCTCCTCGGTCAGTTCCTCGGGAAGATCGAACATGATGAAACCTTCGTGCTCATCTCGCTCGACCGGAATGCCGGCCGCTTCGAGCTCTGCGATGATCTCTTCGGTCTCCGCGTTCCACTCAGCGAGCTCTTCTGCAGTGGGCTCGTAGTCCTCGAAATCGAGTTCCTCGAGCGCTACATCACCAAGCGCTTCGTCGAACTCGCCAAAGACCGAGACGAAGACGCCGTCGACCTTCTCCCAGTCAGCTTCGCTGAGGTCCTCAGCGAAGACCGGGTAGCGCAGACCGGACTCGTCGGTTTCGACAGTCACGGCGATTCCGGCCTGTTTCAGGGCGTCGATCAGTTGGTCCGTTTCCGCGTTCCATTCATCGATTTCTTCAGCACTCGGCTCATAGTTCTCGATCTCGATGGCTTCGCCCTCAAGGGTTTCCGGGAACTGAAGGTCGAGTTCGCCGTCGCCGGGAACGGCCTCCACGGCTTCGGCTGGGACGGGGGTGTCCGTTGGCGTGTCGTCGCTTTGCGCACCGACGACTGACGGTAGTGTCATCGAGCCTGCGATGAATGCCGCAACTGCGACGGCTGGTGTTTTGAATCTCATTTGGATCTCCTTGTGGGGAAGGAAGCCCGAAGGCTTCTTGGATATCCAAATGATCCGCGCACTCGCGTCAAGGTTTGATCAAGACGGGGTCAGAGGCCCGCCTTTTTGCTCCGGCTGGGTTTACAGCGAGCTGAGGATGCTGATGTCAATCTCGCAGGACCCGAACGCGCTGAGCACGTCGGTGTTGGTGTCTGCAGCCAGCGGGCTGTCTCCGGCTAGCGACAGGATCGACTCCAAGTCCACAGACTCAACAAAGCAACTTGCTTGCTCAGGGGTCATTTCGGTCTCGGCCACAAGGCCGTCGGCGACAAGCTTGCGGCCCTCAGGCGTGTTGAGCACCGCGCTCAACATCTGGAGTTCCTCGGCGGAGAATTCCAGGTTGGACGGATCTGCCGGCATCGTCAGAACGATGGCCTCGGTGGTCGTTGGGGCCGCGGTTGTGGGTGCCGTCGTCGGAGCGGTACTGGGAGCCGCTGTGGTCGGGGCATCGGTTCGAGCAAGCGACTCGGGGGCATCGGCGCCGCCGCATGCTGCAAGAAGCAGAGATGTAGCAGCGAGAACGGTAAAGAAACGCATTCTCCTGCCTTCGTCCTGATTCGGCAATACCTTGAGAGTTGTGCCGTAAGGCATACTTGCTGTCGTGATCCCGCAGTCTGACCAGTGGATGTTTAATGAGGGGAGCCACAGCCGACTGTATGAGACGCTTGGATGTCAGCCGCTAACCGGTTGGGCCGACCCGGGGCGGCGTTTTGCCGTGTGGGCACCCAGCGCCCAATCGGTTTCTCTGGCGGGCGATTTCAACGAATGGACGGCCCCGCAATCCCTCGAACCACAAGGGTCCAGTGGAATATGGGCCGTGGTGGTACCCAACGCCAAGGTGGGCGATCGGTACAAGTTTCGAATAACCACGGCCACCGGCGACGTCGTCGAGCGGGCCGACCCCGTAGCGTTCGCTGCTGAACTACCACCGGCAACTGCGTCGGTGGTGACCGATCTCAGCTACCAGTGGTCCGACGATGCGTGGATGGCGTCGAGGCCCGCCAACCAGGCTCACGATCAGCCGATCTCGATATACGAAATGCACGTCGGCTCCTGGCGTCACACCGAGGCCTATCGGAGCCTTACATGGCAAGAGCTGGCCGAACCCCTGGCGGACCATCTAGAAGCCACCGGGTTTACCCACGTGGAACTGCTGCCCGTCATGGAACACCCCTTCTACGGAAGCTGGGGCTACCAGACAACAGGTTTCTACGCCCCCACGAGACGATTTGGTCTCCCCACCGACTTCATGGGTTTCGTCGATGCGCTGCATCAGCGCGGTTTCGGTGTGCTTCTCGACTGGGTCCCGAGTCACTTCCCCTCCGATGACTTTGCTCTCGGGCGTTTCGACGGCTCGCCGCTGTATGAGCATGAGAGCCCGATGGAAGGATGGCATCCCGACTGGAAGAGCTATGTCTTCAACTATGGCCGACACGAGGTCCGGTCATTCCTGATCTCCAGCGCCCACATGTGGCTCGACCGCTATCACATCGACGGCATTCGGGTCGACGCCGTGGCGTCCATGCTGTACCGGGACTACTCACGAAACGAAGGCGAGTGGGTGCCGAACATCCACGGCGGCCGCGAAAACTTGGAGGCGATCCAGTTCCTGCAGGACTTTAACCAGAGCATTGGCGAGCGCTTTCCCGACGCGATCACCGTCGCAGAGGAGAGCACGGCGTTTCCAGGCGTCACCCGCCCGGTGTCCGACGGCGGGTTGGGATTCCACTACAAGTGGGACATGGGCTGGATGCACGACACGCTGGCCTACTTGGAGCGCGATCCCATTCACCGTCGTTTCCACCACAACGAGATCACCTTCCGATCGGTGTATGCGAACAGCGAGAACTACGTCCTGGGCCTCTCTCACGACGAGGTGACTCACGGAAAGGGTTCGCTCGTCGCAAAAATGCCGGGTGATGAGTGGCAGCAGTTTGCCAACCTCCGACTTCTCTATGCCAACCAGTGGTTGAGCACGGGCAAGAAGCTGCTCTTCATGGGCCAGGAGTTTGGCCAGGGGCCCGAGTGGAACCATGATCACCCCCTCGCGTGGTCACAGTCGGAGCTGCCGTCTCATCAGGGGATCCTGCGCTTTGTCTCCTCGCTCAACGCGCTCTATCAGTCCGAGCCTGCGCTCCACGAGGGTGACAACGAGGCCTCGGGCTTTGCCTGGGTGGTCCTCGATGATGGTGAGAACAGCGTGCTCGCTTGGCTGCGTCAAGCGGATCAGCGCCGGCCGGTTCTCTGCTTGTTCAATCTGACTCCAATTCCTCGTTCGGGCTATCGGGTAGGGGTCCCCTCGGGCGGATCCTGGACGGTTCTGCTAAACAGCGACGACACCGCCTTCGGCGGGTCCGGCATCCAAGTCGACTCGTGTGAGGCGGTCGAGGTGGGAGCCCACGGTCGGTCCCACAGCATCGAACTAGACCTTCCACCTCTTTCCGCCCTGGTCCTGGTTCCCCAAGAGTAGGAACGCACAGCTGCGATCCACATGACGTCATTGGGCCGTACGGCCTATACGGACGGGCCATCGGACCTGCCGAAGAAAAGGTATGTCGCGGACACGGAAGTTATGGGTTACAGCAATTGCGATGGTGACAGCTATCGCGTCCACCGTCGTAGGCGTAGCCCCCGCGTCAGCAGCATCCGGTTTCTTCGGTGGCGAGGTTGTCCGTGCCCATGACGCCGAGGCGGAGATGCTCGACACCATCAACCGCGTTCGCGCTCAGTACGGCTTGAGCTCGCTCCGCAATCAGGAGTGGGGCCAATTCGAGGACTACCTCAACTGTCTCGCCCAGCACAATGCGTCCATCGAGAATCTGCAGCACTACCCGAGTTCCTGCGGACAGGGAGTGATCGAGGCGGAGATTCTGGCGGCGCGATATGACAGCGGCGCCGGCGGAAGCACCAACCTGTTGGTCAAGCAATGGAACGAGTCCACCGGGCATCGCCAGATCATGTTGGCCGCCAATGCTGACTACGCCTACGTAGGGGTTTTCTGTATCGGGCACACGTCCTGGGCGGTCTCTTGGATTGGTAAGGACAGCGGCTCCATCACCACCAACACCACCGCTCCGCAGAACATCCAAGCGCCCTTCTTCACCGACAATGACTACCACTGCAAGGACAGCGTGCCGGACCCCAAGAACGGTCCGCTCGGAGCGTTCGTTCCTGGCGATTCGTTGGCAGACATCGTGTCCCGCGAAAGCTTCGACACCGGCGACGCCGATGTTCTTCGCCTCTACCGCGCCTTCTTCCGTCGCGACCCTGAAGTTGGTGGCGCCAATTACTGGCTTGGGCTCTCTGCCGTCGGTGTCTCGATCGATGCCATCAGTGCCGAGTTCGCCCTCAGCGAAGAGTTCGTCAATACCTATGGCAGCGTCGATAACCGCGGCTACCTCGAGATTCTGTACGCAAACATCCTCGGTCGTCAGCCCGATCCGGAGGGTTTCAATTACTGGCTCGGCCAGCTGAACTCGGGCGCTCTCGATCGTGGCGGCGTGGTGCGTTGGATTGCCGCCAATGACGAATTCATCAACGGCAACCTGTACGGCGGCAAGTAAGGCCTAACGGGCTGCGATGAACACGGCATTGTCGTGGTAGACGGCACCGTGGCCGCCGTCAGAATCTTCTTCTCTCACCGTGGTGTTGATCAGTTGTGAGCCCCAGCCTTTCGTGATCGCGGCCACGCCCGGTCGTGTCCCGGTGTCGTCGATCTTCAAGGTCGCCTCGAACGAGCCGCGGTCGTTCCACACCTTCACGTTCATGCCGTCGGTCAGATGGTCTCGTTCCGCGTCACTGCTCGACACCACAATGGGCGGTTCGCTGGCCCGTCCGAGCGTCTTCTCAGTTTGGGAAAACACCGTGTTGATGTGCCAGTCGCTTCCGATGGCGATCAGGTTGTATCCGGATCCGCGGGCCGGTTCCTTTACACCTCGCCAGTCGGGCAAGTAGCCGAGACCGTCGATTTCGGCTTGCTGATGAGCGAAGTGGAAACGATCGACCGCCGGTTGTTCTGGTAGTCGAAGAAATCCCTTCGCCCGAAGAGCGTCCAATGTGATGCCGTTCGCTCGGAACGATTCGGTGTCGAGGAGTGCACGGGCGTAGTCCAACTCGCTCGCTTGGAAGCACTCGTCAGCAAAGGTTGGGTCGTGCTGTGCGAGAGCGATGGCGAGCCGCTGATACATCTCGGTATGCGACAGCGCTTCGCCGGGAGCGTCAACCGCCTTTTCGTTCCAATTGAGGTAGTAGTGGGTAAAGCTGTCGTTCATCTCGGTCTGTTCGTGCTGAAGCGTCGAGGGCAAGATGTAGTCGGCATAGTCGGTGGTGGGTGTGGGGTAGATGTCGATTGCAACGGTGAAGAGGTCCTCTCGACTAAGGGCCGCCTTCACGGCATTGCTATCGGGGTTGGATACCACCGGGTTCGCACCGCTGATGATGATCGCTTCCACGCCATCGTTCAGCTCGTCGACCAGTCTTGTCATGATTCGATCCCGCTGCGGCCCGGGGGCAAGGTGGGGCATACGAGCTGCCACAGAGTTGAACGCGTAGGCCGGCCCGGTGCTGTAGACCAGCCCCCCGCCAGGTTGTCCGAACGCGCCGGTGATCGCTGCAAGGCAACTGACGGTTCGAGCTGCTTGAGCTCCATGAGCATGGCGTTGCATTCCCTGCCCGAGCTTGATCGCCAGCGGGCCCCCGTTGATGATCTGGGTTGCAAGGCTCTCGATCTGTTCGGGAGGAAGGTCACATACTCGAGCTCCACGATCGAGCGGCCACTCATCGAGCAATGCAGAGAAGTCGTCGTAGCCAACACCGTGTTGTTCGATCCACTTCGTGTCGGCGGCGCCGGCATCCCGAATGAGCCGGCAAAGGGTGAGGGCGAGGGCTCCGTCACTGCCGGGCCTGAGGGCGACGTGATCGTCGGCCCGGCGAGCAGTGCGAGTACCGACAGGGTCGACCACGATGATCTTGGCGCCGCCGGCCTTGGCCTTTTCTACAAAGGGCCAGAAATGTTGACTCGTGACCAGTGTGTTGGCCCCCCAAATCAGCACCGTTCGTGCATCCACAACATCCTCGGGATCCATGCCGTTGGCGAATCCCTGGCTGTAGAGAAGACCGACGTGCCCACTGACCGAGCAGATCGTGCCTTTGTGATTGCAGGCGCCCAGGGCATTCATCAGTCGGACCCCCGCCGAGAGCCCCGCCCCCTGAATTGCCCCGACGTTTCCGGTTCCGGTGTAGGGCCAAATGGCATCGCCCCCGAAACGATCGCGCACCTGGATGAGCTTGGCCGCGATATCGGCCAGTGCATGGTCCCACGACACCCGCTCGAAGGTGCCGCTTCCCTTGGGCCCGACCCGTTTCAGAGGGAACAGCAGGCGTGAGGGATCGGCGGCGAACTCCAACCACGGGTTGACCTTTTTGCACAGCCCTCCATCGGTAAATGGATGTTCGGGATTGCCTCGAACCTTGACGGCCTGTCCGGCGTCATCGACGGAAACGATCCAGCTGCATCCGTCCGGACAATCAAGAGGGCAGGCTCCGACGACGTCTCGCATGGTCACAGTGTGGCGCGGGTCCGGGTGTCTTCGTTGGCGGTTTTGCGTCGGCTGTGTCTACGGCACTGGGTCGACCGGACTAGGAGTCAGCACGAGAATAAGGAGTAGTGCTGGGCTCAAAAGCGATTGGCAACGTATTACCATTTAGGGGTGGCGAGAAATTTGGTAAGGGCGATTCTCTTTTTGGTGTTTCTCGGTATGGGTTTGGCGGTTGCCGTTCCCGCGGTAGCGGAGTTTTCCAGCACGCCGCAAACCGACTGGGGCGTACAAACAAAGGGCAACTCCAACACGATCGGACAGTGGGCTGCGCTCAGCTGGGAAGTTGACCAGGTTGGCGGAACGATTTTCATTGGCGGCAATTACCTCGAAGTCACCGATGGAACCCGGGTAGAAAGCCAACCGTATTTCGCTGGATTCGATGCCGAGACCGGAGACTTTCAACCGTGGTTCCGCCCTCAGGTCGGTTCGGCGGTGTTCGCAATGCAACCCACCTCAGACGGTGGACTGCTCGTCGGAGGTGAGATCGACACCTGGAACGGAATCCAAATCGGATCGCTGGTCAAGATCGACCCGGCGACCGGTGATCTCTGGCCGGGGTGGCAGACCCGAGCGTTTGGGGGCAATTCGGTTATCCGCGATCTCAAGCTCGAAGCCGACGGTTGGGTGTATGCCGTCGGTTCGTTCAGCCAGGTCAACGAAGGCAATGGCCCGATTGCAGCAAACGGCGCGTTCCGCTTCGATCCACTCACCGGGGCAATCGATCAGACCTGGTTGCCCTCCATCGACGAGGGAGGCGCTGCGTGGGGTGTCTCGCGGTCCAAGACTCAGGACGTCGTGTACGTCGCAGGCTTCTTCACCTCAGTTGCCGGTGATGACACCAGCGGCGGCTTCGTCGGGCTCGACGACACTGGCGCCATCGTGCAGAACCGTGATGACATCGTTCCCTACAACGGTTGTCGCGATGTCTTCCCGTACTGCATTCAGATGTACGACGTCGAGGCCACCGAGGCCGGGCATATCTGGGTCGTCGGCGTAGAACACGCGCTGTACGCGATAGACGAGGCGACTGGTGATCTGATTCAGCATCACTACACCGGCTGCAACCCAGCATTCAACGACTGCCTCGGCAAGAACTGGTACGGCGGTGAGTTCCAAGAGCTCGAACGAGACGGCAACCGGATCTATGCCACCTGCCATTGCTGGACCGACCTGTACAGCCACGATGAGGTGATCCCCCACGCCAACCCGCCTGCGGAAGCGACCCGAACCACGATCAAGGCGATCGCGGCGTTCGACGCCACCACAACCGATCACATCCCAAGCTTTGCGCCCGCCCTCACCGGCGATAGTGGCGGCTTTGGTGTACATGTCAATAAGAACGACGGCTGCCTGTGGGTCGTCGGCGGCTTCGGATCCTACGGCGCCCCTGGTGGACCGCAGCCTCCCGCTCGCGATGTTGTCCGTCTTTGTGACGAGGCTGGCCCCGGCCCGGCAGGTCCGACCACCCCGCCCCCCACACCCTCGGTGTGCACGGTTTCGGGCGATGCCGCGGGAGCGGTCGTCGATTGGACGAACTCGCCATATGCAATCGCAACGGTAATCCATCGTGCAGTCGCCGACGGTGCTCCGTCATGGGCCGGACGGGTCGAGGCGCCCGACGCAACCTTTACTGCGTTGCCGGTAGACAATCAGCTGAACGAGTTCTTCGTCCAACACGTGTACGACCCGGGTCAACGATCCCCCTTGATCTCGTGCGGAGTGCTCGACCTGCTCCCGGGCGAGCTCACTGCCGCTACCGACTGCGTCGCGACCCTCGGTCCGGACGGTGAAGCCATTCTCAACTGGGTCCCCGGTGACAATGCAGCCAGTCACATCGTGCGCCGCTCGGTTGACGGGGGAACCAGCTACTGGCGCGGACGGGTGACCGATGGGGGAACCACTTTCACCGACACGCTGATCACGCCCGGGAAGACCTACGGTTTCACGATCTTCGCGAAGAGCGTTGACGGTTCTGAAGCCGAAGGCACACCCTGTGCGCCAGGTGTTCTTATCGAGCTCCCGGGGCCCGGTGTCATCACCGCCTGTGCCGCTTCGCTGCTGGCTGACGGCTCTATCCAGCTCGATTGGGACGAGGGCGAGAACTTCGACCGCTACATAGTTCGACGATCGGTGAACGATGGAACCGTGTACTGGCGAGCCAGAATCGACAGTGTCGATCCGGCAGGCTCGGCCCAATTCCTAGACACCGCCACCAACCCTGGATTCTCCTACGCGTTCACCGTCGAGGGCGTCGGCACCGATGGTTCGGTGACCGAACCCATTGCATGTGACCCATCGCCGGTTCTGGTGCCAACACCAACCGTCACCCCAGCCGCGTCATGTTCAGTTCTGGACAACGGCTCTTCTTACACGGTGTCATGGACCTATGAAGAGGGTGCTCCGGCAGCCGAGGCGATCGTGTTCCGATCCCGCGACGGGGGTTCATTCGGTTGGCGAGCTCGGACGAGCGATGCGTCGTTTGAGGACACCAGTGTGAGCAGTGCGAGCACGTATGCATACCAGGTTCGCCTGCTGGATGAAGCCAACGTGCGAAGCGAGCCCGTCGACTGTCTCTAGCTTGGCCGTTACCGTTCAGGCATGGCCACAACCAATTGGGCGGGAAACCATAGCTACCCAGTAGATCCCCTTCGCCCGACGTCGATTTCGGAGCTGAGCGAACTTCTGCAGGACGCCAATCGGACAGGTGTGACGGTCCGCGCGCTCGGGTCCCGCCACAGTTTCAACTCGATCGCGGACGCCGAGATTCTGATCGACCTGTCCGCGATGTCGGAGGTATTCGAAGTGGACACCTCCCGCCAGTTCGTCCATGTGAACGCTGCCATGACCTACGGACGATTGGCCGAATTGCTTGAACCAGAGGGCCTGGCCGTGCACAACATGGCCTCGCTGCCTCATATCTCGATCGCGGGAGCGGTCATGACCGGAACCCACGGGTCCGGTATCGCCCTCGGCAACCTGGCCACGTCGGTCGTAGGATTCGAGCTCCTCGACGCGCACGGGGAGCAGCAGTGGAACGAATCGGAAGCCATGCTCAACGAGGGAACGGTGGGCTTAGGAGCCACCGGCATCGTCACCCGGCTCGCATTGGCGGTCGAACCGGCCTTCGAAGTCGAACAACGAGTCTTCACCGACCTTCGGTTCGATCAGCTCAGTGCTTCCTTCGACGAGATCTTTGCCTCCGCCTACAGCGTGAGCGCGTTCACCCGTTATGTCGGTGACACCGTGGAGCAGGTCTGGCTGAAGCGTCGAACCGACGAGCCCGACAACTCGCAGGTGCTGGCAGATGCCGGCGCAGTTCCGGCCGTGCAGAAGCTGCACCCGATTCTGGAGTTGCCGGCCGAGGCCTGCACAGAGCAACTGGGTGTGCCGGGGTTGTGGTCAGACAGACTCCCTCATTTCAAGATGGATTTCACTCCGAGCGCGGGAGATGAAATCCAGAGCGAGTACTTCATCGCTCGAGCCGACGCACCTTACGGCATCGCCGCAATTCGGGCGATTGTCGACAAAATCGCAGATGCGTTGTTGATCTCGGAGATTCGCGTTGTTGCCGCCGACCGGTTGGCAATGAGCCCGTGTAACGGTCGAGACTCGGTTGCTTTCCACTTCACATGGAAGCCCGACCAAGCCTCGGCTGAACGGGCGAGCGCGGCCGTTCTTGACGCGCTGGCCCCTTACGGCCCTCGTCCTCATTGGGGGAAGGTGTTTCCCCCGGTTCGGGAAGTCGGCCGCACTCTCAATGGCTTCGACGAGTACCTGGACGGCGTCGACCCGCTTTTTGTGAACAGCTGGTTCCGAGAAAACGTGGCTCAGGTAGAACCGTGGGAAGCGCCGGCGGCCCCTTCGCCAGAGAGACACGTCCGATACGCCGAGCTTGGGATCGGGACCTTCGGTTCTGATCATGTGTCGCACGGCCAGGTGGCCGCAGCTGTCGGCCAGGCACTGAGGGAAGGATGTCGCTTTATCGATTGTGCTTCGGTCTACGGCAATGAATCCCACATCGGTGAGGTCCTCGCCCAGCTTGCATCCGACGGAACCGTCTACCGCAATGAGCTGATAGTCAGCTCCAAGGTGTGGAATGACCAGCATCACGATGTCCGGAGCGCTTGCGAACAAACGATTGCCGACCTACGCCTCGCTGATCTGCATCGGCTCTACCGGGCAACGAAGTCTGATCAGACGCTTTCGACGATCGACTCAGAGGATCCACTGTTAGACGACCGCGGCTATTTGGACCTCTATCTCGTGCACTGGCCGTTCCCGAATCATCACCCGCCGCACTGCGATGTGGATGAACGAAACCCTGCAGCGGTTCCTTACAGCCACGAACAATTCATGCAGACCTGGCGTCAGATGGAAGACCTCGTGGACCTCGGGTTGGTTCGCGCTATCGGCACGTCGAACATGACGATTGCGAAGCTGGAGCCTTTGCTTCGGGATGCCAGGATCGCTCCGGTGGTTAACCAGATGGAGCTTCATCCTCACTTCCAGCAACCCGAGCTATTCGACTATCTCGTGTCCAATGACATCCAGCCCATCGGGTTCTGTCCAATCGGGTCACCGGCCCGGCCCGAACGGGATCGAACCCCGACCGACACCAGCCCGATCGAAGATCCGGTGATCGTTGAGATCGCAGCTCGGTACGAGGTTCATCCAGCGATCATCTGTTTGAAGTGGGCTCAGCAGCGCGGCCAATTGCCGATCCCGTTCTCGACCACCCCTCGAAACATCACGGCGAACCTGGGGGCATCCGATCTGGAGCCGTTGACCGATGAGGACATGGTTGCGATCGCGGCGCTTGATCGCGGCAACCGATTGATCAAGGGGCAGGTCTTTCTGTGGCCTGAGGCCAATGATTGGAACGACCTCTGGATCTAGCCCGGTGGATCTAGCCCGGCTCGATCAGATGAGGAGTGGAACCAACGCCAGGCCGAGTACGGCCGATGCAAGTATCCCGGAGCCAACGACGGCCACATGGTTCTGGTCCAACCGCTCGCTGTATCGGAACGGCCTCTCGATGAACCGCGCGCTGGCGGCTGCCATAAGGGTCGACACGCCCGCGGTGTAGACGAACTTCAGCCATGGGTCCAGGGGGCCAGTGGCGTATTCGGTGAGTACGCCCACCGGGACATGAAAGAGGTACACCGCGTACGAGATCCCGCCGAGGTAGACCATCGTTTGATGGCGGAGTAGTCGAGTCACCGGACCTTCGCGTTGAGTGAGTCCGAGGAGCACGATCGCCACCAGCCCGCTCACCAAAGCCCCGCGTAGGGACGCCCCGCCGTAGCCCGCCGTTCCCAACGACAAGAAAACCACCAGAGCGAGCGCGATCGACGGGATCATTGCTGGCAGCTGGGGGAGCCAGCGGGCCCCGCTTCTGAGCAGTGCTGCCAGAGCCGCACCCACCAGCATCTGATAGATACGGGCGGGAGTGGCGTAGTACGCGGCATCCCAGTCCCACGAGTTGATCGCTACTTGAGCCCCGGCCCCCACCGTGGCGAGTGCTGCGAGCGCCCACCAAACCGTCTGCAGTCGACGCGATCCGATGATCCAAAGACCGAGCAGAGCTAACGGAAACAGAACGTAGAACTGCTCCTCGATGGAGAGGGACCAAAAGTGGAGCAGTGGGCTGGGGTTGTCGATGCCATCACGGACGCGGTCGAGTGCGTTGAAGTTGGCAAACCACAAGGACGCGGCTCGGGCATCGGCTTGAATTGGAGCGCGCTCGGCCGAGTCGGCCACAAACCGGAGCACGACGAGTGTGCCGATGACTGTCACGACAGCCGCGGGGAGGAGCCGGCGGACCCGTCGGGCATAGAAGCGAGCGAAGCGAATGCGGCCGTGCTCGTTCAGCTCGTTGATGAGGACGTTTGTCACAAGGAAGCCCGACAAAACGAAGAAGACGTCGACGCCAAGGTAGCCATTAGAGAACCATGAGAGGCCGGCGTGGTATGCCACGACGAGGTACACAGCGATCGTCCTCAGGCCGTCGAGTTCGGGCCGATAACCGAACGTGGACGGGCTCCCAGCAGGGACTGTGTCTGGGGTTCGGGCCCCGCTTCTTACGCTTTCCACACCCTCCACGGTGGACGATACGCCTGAACTGGGCAATCGGTTGCACTGCCTAGTCCCGATTCTTGCCTCCGTTGGGCATAAATCGGCTCCCGCGGCCGTTTAGGTGATCGAATAATGTAATAGGGCATAGCTTGGGGACGAGGTCCGCTGCCAGCTACGATCTACGGCCGTGTCAGAGTTCTTGCGACAGTACCTTTTGGTCGCCGTTTTCGGTGTTGCTGCATTCGGTCTAGTTGGAGCGTTCCTCGGGGCCGCTTCCCTAGTCCGGCCGTCGCGACCCTCTGCCGGAAAGGTCGAGAACTACGAGTCCGGCGTTGACCCCGTGGGCGCTCATTGGGGCCAGACACAGATCCGCTACTACATCTTTGCGCTGCTCTTTGTGATGTTCGATGTGGAGGCAGTGTTCATCTTTCCATGGGCCACTCGACTGGAAGCCTTCGGCTATTTCGGCCTTGTCGAAATGACCATCTTCATTTTCATCCTGGCTCTCGGCCTGGCATACGCATGGCGCAAGGGAGTCTTGCGATGGGTGTAAACGCAGCAAGGCAGCATGGCAAGCTCTCTTCTCTGTTTGAGCGGAGAGAGGCCGAAGCGACCCGACCGGAGTCGCGTGAATTGAGCCCAGTGAACGGTCCCGCTTCGGGAGCGTTCGCCACGCAGGGCCTAAGGCGAGCGGAGGCAAAAGAACAATGGGTTTAGTGGAATCGGGCAAGATGCCCAAACCTCTCACCACGTTGCTCAATATGAGCCGCAAATACAGCCTGTGGGTGTACCAGTGGGGCCTGGCGTGCTGCGCCATCGAAATGGGTGCCGCGTTTGCGTCGCCTCGCTACGACGTGATGCGCCTCGGCGTCATCCCGCTCCCAGCTAGCCCTCGTCAGGCCGACTTTGTCTGCGTCTCGGGAACCGTGACCGACAAGATGGCCCCTTCGATTCGTCGTCTGTATGAACAGATGCCCGAACCCAAGTACGTGATCAGCATGGGGTCGTGCGCCAACTGCGGAGGTCCGTACTGGGACAGCTACTCCGTCACGAAAGGTGTCGATCAGATCATTCCGGTCGACGTCTACGTTCCGGGCTGCCCGCCACGTCCTGAAGCACTGCTGGAAGGCATCGTCCTTCTGCAGGAAATGATTCAGAACGAGGACATGGCCGAGAAGTGGAAGGGTGATCCTCTTGCCATCGTCAGCTGACGCATCAACCGACGTCGAGGTTGCTCCCGAGGTCGTCGACGAGGCGCGCAACGCCCTGCTGGAAGGCCTGCAAGACGGTCTCGGTGACGCGCTCATCGAGTACCACCTGGAACCGGGGGTCGATCTGACCCTTCGAGTCTCAAACGAGAGCTGGACTCAAACCGCGGAATACCTCCGCGAGGGCCAGCGATTCCGCTTCTTCGACTTCCTCAGCGCGATCGACTGGATGCCTTCTCCTTTCGGACGTTCAATGGACGCCGCCGTCGACGTTTCGCCGGACGCCGAAACCGAGACGGCCGAGATGGTCACCGGGCTCGCGGGAGGCGACACCCGCTTTCAGGTGTTTGCGCGGGTGTACAGCCTGACCACCAACTTGGGTGTAACGATCAAGGCCGACGTTGGCGACGATCTGGCCATTGGAACCTGGACCAACACCTACCCCGGCGCCGAGTGGCACGAGCGCGAAGTGTGGGAGATGTTCGGTATCACGATCACTGGCCATCCCGGGCTTCGGCCGCTCTACTTGCCAACCGATTTTGAGGGCCACCCCCTTCGCAAAGACTTCCCTCTGCTCGCCCGCTTGATCAAACCGTGGCCGGGCATCGTCGACGTTGAGCCAATGCCGGAGGTCGACGCCGCACCGTCGACCGAAAATGTCGAAGCGGCCGCCGTCGCTGAGGTACCTGCTCCTGCTGCCGAGCCCGTGGTCGAGGCAGTCGCAGAACCACAACCGGTCGCAGAGTCCGAACCCATCGCTGAGTCCGAGCCCATCGCTGAGTCCGAGCCCATCGCGGAGCCGGAGCCCGTTGCCGAGGCAGCTGCCGCGCCAGCCGAGCCGGTTGGTGAAGAAACCGACGCAGCCGACATCGCTGGCATTCCAGAGCACCTTCTCAAGCGCAGCAGGGAAGCCAAGGGAGACGCATCATGACCGCCGTTAGTGATCGTCGTCAGCTGGCGTACGTCGCAAGCCAGGCAGCCGAAGCCCGAGTCAACCTCGAGCTCGAAACCGAGGGTATGACCCTCAACATCGGACCCCAGCATCCTGCAACCCACGGAACGCTGCGTATCGTCGCTCGCCTCGATGGCGAGCAGGTGATCGAGGCCGAACCGATCATGGGCTATATGCACCGTGGTTATGAGAAACTCACCGAGGTTCGCACCTATCCGCAGGTGACTACGCTGGTCAACCGCATCGATTGGCTTGGAAGCTTCGCTAACGAGGTCCCGTTCATCCTGGCCTGTGAGCAACTCATGGGGATCGAAGCCCCGCCCCGGGCCCAGTACATCCGAACGATTCTGTTCGAGATGGCTCGCATGGCTCACGTCACCCTGTTCCTGGGCGACCTTGGCGTGCAGCTAGGTGCGGTGACGCCGGTCTTCTACGCCTTCCGTGATCGAGAGCACGTGCTCAACCAAATCGAGTCGGCCACCGGTGGACGGTTCCATCCCAACTTCGACCGCATCGGCGGGGTCAAGGACGACCTGCCCGCCGGCTGGATCTCCGAAACAAAACTGACGGTCAAGAAGATCCGTCAGTTCTGCGACACGGTTGAAGATTTGCTGTTCGGCAACGAGATTTTCGAAACTCGAACCCGTGGCATCGGCGTCATTCCGGCCGATGTGGGCCTGAGCTACGGCCTGTCGGGTGCGAACATTCGAGGCTCTGGCGTCGACTGGGATCTGCGTCGCGATGCACCCAACGGCCTCGTCTATGACCAGGCCGACTGGAAGGTCTGGACCCACCCCGACGGCGACTCGTTCGCTCGAAGCTGGGTCCGCCTCCAAGAGGTTCGCGAGTCCTGCAACATCGTGGAGCAGCTCCTGGACAACATCCCCAAGGGCCCGATCATGGCCAAGGTTCCCCGCATCATCAAAGTGCCCGAGGGCGAAGCCTATGTGGCCACCGAGAACCCGTTGGGAGAGATGGGCTACTACGTCGTTTCGCAGGGAGAACTCACTCCGTTCCGAGTCAAGATTCGGTCGGCGAGCTTTTCCAATATGTCGATTAGTCCTTGGCTGCTCAAAGGGGCCTATGTGCCCGACGTGATCACTATCCTCGCCAGTCTGTATTTCATCCTGGGAGATATTGACCGTTGATCGAACTGGCTCAAAATTCGGTGAGCACCTCGATGCTGGCATTTGAACTTGGCTGGGCCGAATGGCTCGTCAGGACTGTTGCCGTCCTCGGTGTCGTGCTGCTTCCCGCGGGTGCAACGGTCTATCTGTACCTGTTCAAGATGGTGTCGTTCATGCAGTCCCGTTTGGGCCCCATGGAAGCTGGCCCCTACGGCTCCATGCAGCTGCTTGCCGAGGTCGGTAAGAACCTGCAGAAGGAAGACATCCTCCCGGCCAAGGCCGACCGGACCATCTTCAACTTGGCGCCGTATGTGGTGCTGTCGAGCACGTTCCTCCTGGCGTTGGTGGTTCCGTTCGGACCCGAGGCTGGGTTTGCATCCCTCGACACCGGCTCCTTCTCCGATCGAAACTTTGATGGCGTTGGCGCCTTCTACGCCATGGCCGTCTCGAGCATCAGCGTCATCGGCATCCTCATGGCCGGTTGGGCTAGCGCCTCCAAGTACTCACTGATGGGTGGCGTCCGAGCCGCTGGACAGCTCATTGCGTACGAGCTTCCTTTGATCCTCGCGATTGTGGGTGTGGTCATTCAGGCGGGTTCGCTGAGCCTGCAAGGCATCGTGTATGCCCAGTACGAAGGCGAGATCTTCGGATTCGGGGCGATTGGTAACCCGTTTATCATCACTCAGTTCGTCGGCTTCATCATCTTCATGATCGCGGTCCAGGCCGAACTCACTCAGGTCCCGTTCGACATGCCGATCGCCGAATCCGAACTCGTGTCGGGTTACATGACCGAATACTCGGGTTTCCGGTTCCTGATGTTCTTCATTGGCGAGTTCGCAACTGCCAACATCTTCGCCTTCCTCGCCTCGGTCTTCTTCCTTGGTGGCTGGACGGTGCCGCCGTTCATCGTCGACCTGCTCGGCATCACGATCGACAGCAACTGGTTCAACCTCATCGGCCCGGCCGTCATGTTGACCAAGATGTTGCTGCTCACGTTCATCATCTATTGGGTGCGCTTCACGTATCCCCGGTTCCGTGAAGATCAGCTCCAGAAATTCGCTTGGAAGGTCCTCATTCCGATCTCACTGGTGAACATCGCAATCACCGGCTTCTTGAAAGTTGCTTTCTGATGGGTCTTGTTCCTGGTGTCATTGGTGGTCTTGGGATCACCTTCAAAGAGATCGTCAAGACGGTTGTTAAGGGTGCGGAGACCGTTCAGTACCCGCACGAAAAAGAAGAGCTCGCTCCTCGTGCTCGTGGTGTTATCGCACTGCACGAAGACAACTGCACCTCGTGCATGCTCTGTGCCCGTGAGTGCCCCGACTGGTGTATTTACATCGAAGGTCATAAGGAACTGGCTCCGCCACGCCGCCCCGGCGGCAAGCCGCGTAGCGTGAACAAGCTCGATCGCTTCGACATCGACTTCTCGCTATGCATGTATTGCGGCATCTGTGTGGAGGTATGCCCCTTCGAGGCTCTGTTCTGGAGCCCGGAGTATGAGTACTCCGAAATCAAGATTGCCGATTTGCTGCACGACAAGACCAAGCTCGGGAAGTGGATGACCACGGTCCCCGAGTTCGAGCCGTACGAGTCCGGTTCGGAGCAGAAGGTACTGAAGGTCCCCGCAGTGGAGGGAAAGAAGTAGTTGTCCGCTCTCCTTTTCGCCCAGGCCACGTCGAATAGTTGGGATCTTCCGGCGAACATCGCGTTCGGGATCATTTCGGTGATCGCCATCGGCGCTGCTCTGCGTATGGTCACTACCGACAACGTGGTTCACAGCGCGCTGTATCTGTTGGTCGTCCTGGCGGCGGTGGCAGCGGTGTACATCTTGCTCGGAGCCGAGTTCGTCGCCGCCACCCAGGTGCTGGTGTACATCGGCGCCATCTTGGTGCTTCTCCTGTTCGGCGTCATGCTCACCAAGGCCAAACTTGGTGCAGACGAAGACCTCAACTACGAACAGCGCTGGATTGGTCTTGGCGTCTCGGTGCTGTTGCTCGTCGTGATGACGTTCAGCATTTGGGAAGAATACGGCACCAAGGAAGAAGCGAAGCTGGTGGGCTATGAACCCCAGCGCACCCAGGTGGTCGCAGACTCCATCTTCAGTACATACATCGTTCCCTTCGAGGCCGTTTCGGTCCTGCTACTGGCAGCACTGATCGGTGCCGTCGTTGTGGCGAGGAGGGACTAACTCATGTATCTGACCCAGTACCTGCTGCTCGCAGCCGTGCTCTTCTGCATTGGCGTCTACGGCGTCCTCACCCGACGTAACGGCGTCATGGTGCTCATGAGCATCGAGCTCATCCTCAACGCGGTCAACATCAACATGGTGGCCTTTGGTGTGTTCAATCACGTCGATGGTCAGGCCCAGGTGGGCGGAGCGGTCTTTGCGCTGTTCATCATCGCGGTGGCCGCAGCCGAGGTGGGCGTTGGCCTCGCCATCGTTCTCCTGATTTACCGCAACCGTCAAAGCATCGACGTGTCCGAAGCCAGTCTGATGAAGGGCTGATGTCTGTGTTTAGTTCAGCAACATCGATCTTTGCCGCGGCCGCGTCCGATGAGAGTTTCCAGCCGTCCGACTGGCTGTTCGAAAACGTGTGGATCGTCCCGGCCATCATGTTGGCCTCGTTCGTCTACATCCTGCTTTTCGGCAAGACCTTCCCCGGCAAGGACCGCGTCCATTTCGTCGGCCTTACCGCGATCAGTGCAGCTCTTGCCATCAGCCTGCTCACCGCCTTTACCTGGATTACCCAGTACGAAGGCGAGCAGGGTGACCACTCGGCGCAAACTTCGGCGTTCGTTGACCCGTCCATCGTCACTGCAGTCGACGCGGACGAAGAGGGCGACAAGGCCAAAGATTCCAGTCGGGGTTGCCTCGCCGAATCAAACGTGGTGGGGGACCTGCGGGCCTCCGACGACGAGTACGCCCTCGGCAGCCTTCTTCTTAACGACATCGGCAGTGCCGAACTGGCCGTTGACGCCGGCGAAGACGGCAAGGGTGCCGGCCACATCAAGGCGAAGCCGGTCGTTCGGTGTCTTGAGTGGTTCAGCACCGGATCCTTCGGCGGCGAGTCCGCTACCGGCGACACACTGAAGTTCCACATCGGAACGATCGCCGACGGTCAGAGCATCATGATGCTGGTCGTTGTCACGTTCATCTCCTTCCTCGTGCACCTCTACAGCACCGAGTATGTGAAGGGCGATCGTCGCTACGTTCACTACTACGCCTTCCTCAGCCTGTTCACCGCCTCCATGCTGTTCATGGTGCTTTCGTCCAGCACGCTGCAGCTGATCGTCGGCTGGGAACTGGTGGGTGTTTGCTCCTTCGGTCTCATCGGCCACTGGTGGGAAGAGAAACCCAACAGTGACGCTGCCCTCAAAGCCTTCCTCACCAACCGTGTGGGCGACATCGGCCTGCTCGTAGGCATGATCGTGCTGTTCTTCGGAGCCGGTCAGACTTTCGACATCCAGACCATCAACTATCTGGCTGTGCATGGTGGCCTCAGCCAGACCACCATGACCGTCGCAGCGCTCTGCCTGATGACCGCTGTCATGAGTAAGTCCGGGCAGTTCATTCTGCACACCTGGCTACCTGACGCCATGGCCGGTCCCACGCCGGTCTCGGCACTTATCCACGCCGCGACCATGGTTGTCGCCGGCGTCTACATGATCGGTCGCCTCTACCCGGTGTTCTGGTTTGGCATGAGCATTGAAGGCTCGCCGATCAACGCACTGGCCTTCGTCGGTGCCCTCACCGTCGTTGGTGGAGGCGCACTGGCGTTCGTCCAGAACGACGTGAAGAAGGTGCTGGCCTACAGCACCGTTTCTCAGCTCGGGTACATGGTGCTCGCCCTCGGCGTTGGTGCCTACACCGCTGGCATGTTCCACCTCTTCACTCACGCATTCTTCAAGGCGTGTCTGTTCCTGGGCGCCGGTGCTCTCAGCCATGCCTGCCATCACAGCTTCGACATGAAGGCCGAAATGGGCGGGCTGCGGAAACGCATGCCGGTCACCTTCGCCACTTTCATGATTGGAACCTTGGCGCTGGTTGGTGTGTTCCCCTTCGCCGGATTCTGGAGCAAGGACGAAATCCTGGTAGGCACCGGTGGTTTCCCCAGCACGAATGCCAACGGCAACTACACCCTGCTCCTGATCATGGGCCTCATCGGTGCGGCGATGACCGCCGGCTACATGACCCGGGTGATCTGGTTGGTGTTCTTTGGTGAGTACCGCGGCCACGTCGATCCTCACGACCCACCACCGGTGATGAAGTACCCGCTCATCATTCTGGCTGGACTGTCCGTGGTCACCGGTTTCCTGAACTTCCCCGCCGACTGGTTTGGCGGTCTCGGATCACGCTTTGGACTGAAGTTCGAACAGTGGGTGGAGCCGCCCCGCGGTGACACGTTCCCGGTCATCACCCATGGTGACTCCAACTTCCTCCTGGCCGTCATCGCCTCGGCGGTCGGCGTTGCCTCGGCTGCACTGGTCTGGACCTACTACCAGAAGCTGTACGCCAAGGACCCCTCCGCAACCGAGGTCACTGAGGGGCTGCGAAGTAAGAACAAGCTTGCGGCCGGCGGCTACGCCCTGCTTGAGAACAAGTACTACCTGGACGACCTGTATCAGGGTGGCATTGCCGACCCGATGAAGGGACCGATCGCTCGGGCCGCGTACTGGTTGAACCAGAACGTCATCGATGAAGTAGTGAACACCGCTGGTCGCACCAGCGCCATGTTGGGCCGCTTTGTCTATCGCTATATCGATCAGGGCGCGATCGATGGCTCCGTGAACCTGTCCGGCACATCTGCTTCTGAATCAGGTGGCCTGCTCCGCAAGGTGCAAACAGGTCGAGTTCGAAATTACGCAAGTCTCATGTTCGGTGCCGCAGCATTGCTGGCCGCAGTCTTCATCCTGGCGATCTAGGTCGCCAGGAGCTTTAGGGAGAGAAAGTAAATGACTGAGTTTCTAAACGACTGGGGAATAACCGTCCTCGTGTTCCTGCCGCTGGTGGGTGCACTGTTGATGATGTTCATCCCAGCCAAGGACGAAGAGAGCCACAAGCTCATCGCCCTGCTTACGACGGTGGCCACCGCTCTGGTAGGCATCGCACTCTTCAGCGAGTTCGACTTCGATCGAACCGCCGACCTGCAATTCGATGTAAACACGTCGTGGATCAGCGTCGTCAACGCCAACTATCACGTCGCCATCGACGGCATGAGCCTCCCTCTGATTGCGCTCACGCTTCTGGTGGTGCCACTGGTCATCATCTACAGCTGGAATCACATCCCGGATCCGGGCAACGCCAAGATGTTCCTGATGCTGATCCTGGTGCTCCACACCGGCATGCTGGGCAGCTTTGTCGCCCAAGACATCGTGCTGTTCTTCGTGTTCTTCGAGGTCGTCCTTCTTCCCATGTACTTCATGATCGGCGTGTGGGGTGGCCCGGACCGTCTGTACGCATCGATCAAGTTCTTCCTCTACACCCTGTTCGGCTCGGCGCTCATGCTCGTGGCGTTCCTGGCTCTGTACTGGAACACCGGTAGCCAGACCTTCGACATGCAAGAACTCGCCTCCCTCGTTGCCGAGCGCGATATCCCGCTGGGCACCCAGGTCCTGATCTTTGGTGGCATGTTCCTGGGCTTTGGCATCAAGGTGCCCATGTTCCCGTTCCACACCTGGCTGCCCGACGCCCACACCCAGGCGCCAACCCAGGGTTCGGTCATTCTGGCTGCGGTTCTGCTGAAGCTCGGAACCTACGGCTTTGTCCGCATCGCCATCCCGATTCTCCCCGAGGCCGCCGTCGAGTGGGCGCCCTGGATTGGTCTGCTCGCCGTGATCGGCATCATCTACGGTGCGCTCGGCTGTCTCGCCCAAACCGACATGAAGCGTCTCATCGCCTTCTCGTCCGTCGCCCATATGGGTTATGTGATGCTCGGTATCGCCACCCTCACGCCGTTCGGTATCAACGCCGCCATCTTCGGCATGGTCGCTCACGGCCTCATCACCGGCATGCTCTTCTTTATCGCCGGATCGGTGAAGGATCGCTATCACACTTTGGAGATCAAGCGTCTCGGCGGTCTGCTCGTTCAGGCCCCCAAGATGGGCTGGATCTTGGGCTTCTGCACCATGGCTTCGCTCGGCTTGCCGGGCTTGGCCGGTTTCTGGGGCGAGTTCCCGGCAATCCTTGCTGCCTACAACCCCGCTGACGGTGTGAGCACCAGCCTCTTCCGGGTCTACATGGTCATCGCAGCCATCGGCACCGTATTCGCTGCTGGCTACCTGCTCTGGCTGCTTCAGCGCACCGCCTTTGGAACCCCCAGCGACGAGTTCGCTGACGACCCAGAGATCACCGACATGAACATGACCGAGTGGATCGCCTGGACCCCCTTCCTGGTCTTGATCGTTCTCTTCGGCTTCGTTCCCGGCATCATCTTCGACATCACCGATGGTGCTGTTGTCGAAAGCCTCAAGACACTCGCCCGCTAAAGGACCTCGATGCTCTCGCTCCTTGCTCAGATAGATCAGGTGCCGTTCATTCGGCCCGAAATCGACTGGCATGCGGTCGCGCCCGAACTGATCCTGCTGGGACTCGGCGCGCTTGTCACCACGCTCGACCTCATCTTCCTCGAGCGGATCCGCCGGTTCATGCCCACCCTGACCGGGCTGACGTTCCTCGTTCCGCTCATTCCAATTCTTACGCTATGGAACGACAGCGAAAGTCTCCCTCGAAGCATGTTTGACGGGGCCTACGTCGTGGATCGCTATTCGCTGGCGTTGAAGATTCTCTTCCTGCTCTCGGGCTACCTTGTGGTGCTTTTGGCAACCGACTACATGGCTGAGGGCGACTACTACGACAGCGAGTTCTATCAGCTCATTTCCGCATCGATTTTGGGCATGGTCGTGATGTCGTCGGCGCGGGACCTCATCTCGATCTTTGTGGCTCTCGAACTCATCTCGATTCCGGCCTACCTGATGGCGGCGTGGCGCAAGCGAGACCTCAAATCCAACGAGGCCGGCCTCAAGTACATGCTGATGGGCGTCTTCGCGAGCGCAATCATGCTCTACGGCATGAGCATTCTGTACGGAGTCTCTGGTAGTACGAACCTGGCCGTCATCGCTCAGTCCGACATTCTCCGATCCGGAACCCGTTCGATCGTCACCCTTGCCGTCGTCTTCACGATCATCGGCTTTGGCTTCAAAGTGTCGGCGGTGCCATTCCACACCTGGGCTCCCGATACCTACGAAGGCGCACCCACACCGCTCACCGCATTCCTGGCGGTTGCATCCAAGGCCGCCGGCTTCGTTGCCCTGATGAACGTGGTGCTCGTGGCGCTGCCGCCTCAGGCCACGGTGGTGGAACCTCTCATGTGGGTGTTGTCGGCGGTCACGATGACCGTGGGCAACCTAATCGCTATCCGTCAGACCAACATCGTTCGTATGTTGGCCTACTCCGGTGTGGCCCAGGCTGGCTACATGTTGGCGCCGCTGGCGGTCTATGGCCAGACCTTCAACGAGACCAACCCGGCCAACGCCATCGTCAATTACCTTTTGGTGTACGCCGCCATGAACTTCGGCGCATTCGCTGTGGTTCTGCTGGTCGCCCGCAAGACCCGCTCCGGGGAGATCTCAAGTTTCGGTGGCCTCATGAACTACGCGCCCGGTCTCGGTGCCGCCATGACCCTCTTCCTCTTCTCGCTGGCTGGCATCCCACCCGTCGGTGGCTGGTGGGCCAAGTTCCAGATCTTCAACGTGCTCACGCAGAACCCGTCGTTCTTCGGAATTTCCCTGGCAGTGATCGCTGCGATCAACAGCGTCTTCGCGGCCTACTACTACCTGAATATCGCCAAGCAGATGTGGTTCATGCCCGAACCCAACGAAGATCACACTCCGATCGGATTCCCCGCTCCGCTGGCCACCGCACTGGCGATCACCGTTGTGGCCACGATCGTGTTTGGAATCCTGCCCGGCATCACCGGCGACCTCAGCGATTTCACGACCCTAGCGGGTCGCTGATTTCCAATTCGTGGGTAGACCGATTGCGTCTACTCGGCGAACACTGGACTGGCAGACGCCATCCAAGTGCTCATCGTTGCGATCTAGACGACGTGATTATGTCCTACCCCGAGACGGAGTCGACCTAGGGCATATCGCCGGAAGTATCCGGTTGACGCCAGTTTCGCGATTGCAGTTATCGCACACCCCGCGTGTGCCCCTCTAGCCACAAGTTGATACACATCGTGCCCTACAGGGCACATAACGAATCAAATTGAGCTCCGGGCCATCATCGGGGTCGGCTGCGCTTCGTCTCGCAAGGCCTGTTCCACTTCGGCCCATCTGGACTAGGCGGTAACGCTTGGAGCCGATTGTCTGCTCTAGACGGAGACTACCGGGATTTCTGCACCCAGTGTTTGGAGGAGGCGCCGGTGAGGGTGCGCAGGAACGGCCCTATCGTCCTAGGCGGTAGCGGCGCACACCTGTGGGTCTTCCTGCGGGATGCTGAGCGTCTCGGTGTCCCAGACCCACGGATGCAGCCGAGCAAGGCTGACCCGCTATCCGTGCGGCCCCTAACATGATTCTCAGGCGCTGCTGGCCGCGTGAAAGGGCAGTCCCGCTGGCCGATACAGCAAAAGGGCACAAATGAGGGTTCGAATCGAAGGCCATTGCAAGGCAACAGCGGGCACCCAACACCTTGACGTCCCTCCACCATGGTCTCGTGGATATGCAACCCGTATTGACAGGCTGCACGGATGAACTTCATCGGAGAACACGAACGATGGTGCCAATCCAAAGGCGTCAACTTCAAGGACCCAAGCGATTTGGCCCCGGCACCGGAGTTCGATCCCAACGACTACCCCGAACAACTTCGTCAATGGCATCAATCACGCTTTGCTGAACGGCTGCCCGACTGGAATGCAGTAGAACTCGCCTTTGGCTTACGAGAAGGCTACGGGCTCGGTCCGCACCAACCAAGCGAAGACCCCGCGGGCCGTCCTCTCGATGACGGTGCCCCATTCGGACGAGTCGAGTTCGCAGACCTTTTGAGTAACACCGCAGAAGAACACGCATTGCTGATGTCGATGAGACCGTTCGCTCAATCGCCCGAAGGCCTGCTTTCGGTCCGCAAGTCAGACGGTGACCGGGACGGCTGGGTCTACAGCTTCGGTATGGACTCCGACTTTCTGTATCGGCCTGCCGCCACCTCGATCTCCCAGTATCTCTACCTCATTCGCCAATTCACCGACGCGGGCCTACTCGGCACCGACGAGAACAATCCCACCTGGCAAATCGACCGAAGCCAAACCTGGCCCCCGCCCGACACCCCAATTTTCCTCATGGACCCCAGGTACGACTACGAACGCACAACCGGAAACTTCTATGCCGCAACCGTAGACATGCGATCACGCTGGAAACGCCCGCCGCTTGGACCCGAAATGTCCGGCTCCTACCTTGACATCGCCCCCGACTTCACACCGGTCAACCACCTCGACGCACTTCCTTAACGCTCCGATGACGAAACAGACAGTCATAGCCACGGGGTTTACGACATCTGCCAGCCCGCTCAGGCGCGTCACTCGATGGTGAAGGTGAGCGGACACGTTTCGACAGGATCGGACGTGAGACATAACACCGGTCCTAACGACGCGTTTCGGCGATCCATGGGTGTGCGAGTTCGGCCCTTTCCGCCTGTGCGATATTGCCGGCTAGGAATGGACCCGCCCCCTACGGGCTAGCGCAAATGATCGACGTTGTATCAGTGATCGGCAACGTTTCTAAATTTCGGGAGCTGAGTGTTCTGCGTGGGTCTCTAGTTCATCGAACGGCAGCCTTGCGCCGAAGCTACGAACGGCCGAGGCAGGCAGTTGGGTTTGGACCATGATCCACTCGAAGGCGTCTTCATTGAACGCAAGGATTTCACTGCAACCTGGGCACACCCCGACGATGGTGATGACGCGACCGAAAAGGGGATGCGCTTCGCTGACTTCGGAGGCCAACTTCTCCGAAACTGACTGTCGGGTGGACTCCCGTGTGTCCCACCATGGCGGAATCAGTCGGAGGTTCGCCGCACCGTACGCATCGTCGTCGTGTTCTGATACGACCCGGAGTACATGACCGGAGCCGACCATCCCCCCATACCACAACCGAAATGAGGCTCCCTTGGTCGCATACAATTCGGCTAGGTCCCCGATGAATCGAACTTCTGCTTCGAACTGCTGGTTCTGTCCAACAGCGGCTTCGATTACTGCCATCAGGTTGGTGACCTCGCAAGCGGGGTCGAGCGAATCGAATTGGAAGACCAAGCTGCGGTTTCCTGCAGCAATCGGAGGGAAACGAGGCCTCTCCTCAGGTGCGTGGAGGAGCCTGATGCTGGCAACCACTCGAAGGCCTTGCATGGGTCAATGCTGACAGAGAAACAACGTTTCAGCTGCAACCGAAGTACAAACGGCTTCGGAGCGGCAGTCAATTGACGTCCACGCTTTGAACTAGGAACGGAAGCCCGGCTTTGGGGATGTTGGCTCTGGTGTTGCCGGTGGTGGGGGTGGGAGGGTTGTTCCCGTCTCTTCTGGGGTCTGGGTCATAGAGGGGGCCTGTGATGGCCGGTAGTAGTGATCGTTCTTTTGGTGCCGGTTTGGTGGTGCGGGAGGATTCGTTCGAGGTGTCTGAACGGGTCGCTGTCGCAGCGTTTCTGGCCGGCTATTCGGGTGGAACGCGAACCAGTTACACCACCGACCTTCGCGTGTTTTCTGCCTGGTGCAGCGATCACAACATTGGCCTGTTCAAGGTGAAACGGGCTCATTTGGAGTTCTTTGGGCGGTGGATGGAACAAGAAGGCCGTATGCCCTCAACGATCTCTCGGCGTCTGTCGACGTTGTCGTCGTTCTACCGGTACTGCCAGATCGAAGACATCATCACAAAGAACCCGGCAGCGAACATTCGTCGCCCCAAAGTCGATCCCGAGTCCCGCACTCAGGGGCTGGACCGCAACGAACTCGGCGCCCTCCTCGTACAAGCCGGACTGGGTGACATGAGAGATGGGGCGCTGATCACTTTGCTGGCGTTGAACGGTCTACGGATCTCCGAAGCGTTGAACGCCGACATTGACGACCTATCAACCGAACGAGGCCACCGAACACTCGCCATCACCCGCAAAGGCGGCAAACACGTGATCATCCCGATCGCACCCCGCACCGGACGGGTCCTTGACCTGTACATCGGTGAACGGACGATCGGCCCGATCTTCCTTGGTGTCGAAGGCGGACGGATGACCCGGCAATGCGCGGACCGGATCGTGAAACGCCTCACCAAACAGGCCGGAATCGGCAAACAGATCTCACCCCACAGCCTGCGGCACTCGTTCATTACCGCAGCCCTCGACGCTGGTGTCCCGCTACGAGACGTGCAAGAAGCAGCCTCCCACGCCGACCCCAGAACAACCATGCGATACGACCGGGCACGGCGCAGCCTCGACCGACACGCCACCTACATCGTGTCCACCTACCTCGCCGGCTCAACCAGACCCGCAGCCAGCTGACCGCTGATGGGCTGCACATCCCGGTGCATGAACTAAAGCCGACCAGATGATCGAGGCTTGATCGAGTAGTGGCAGAAATGCTCCGCGACAGTGCATCGCTCAGGCGATACTTGGTGCATGCGGGTAGAAGAGGAATGGGCTCGTCAGATGATCGAGGCCGAGCTGGGCTGTCCCGTGATCGAGCATGACGACAATTCCGTGCCGTCGATGTACGACCTTCGAATTGACTACGGCAACACTTCGGTTCCCGTGGAGGTTGTCCAGGCCGCGGACGGGCAGAGCATCGCTGCGTGGAAGACCATCCACGAACCGGGCGGTGTCTGGATAGACGACTCACTACTTGGCGGCTGGAATCTACGATTGAACCCAGCAGCGAGGCTTCGAAACAAGAAGCCGCAGATCATTGCATTGCTGGCCCAACTCGAAACACGCGGCATGAACGGACTCCACGACGACGCCGATATCGAGACAGCGCGCAGACTCGGAGTGCTTAGGGCTTCCCGAGCATCAACAACTCGGCCGGGAAGCGTCTATGTCATGGTCGACAGACCCTCCCAGGCTGCCGGGTGGGTCACGTCCAAAAGCGACTGTGTCAGCGAGTGGATCGGTGAGTTCTTGGCCGACCCGAGCAGAGCAGATGTGTGCCACAAGCTAGCGATGTCCGAGTCCGCAGAGGCGCACGCAATGGTGCTCGTCCACGGGTTCACCAACGCTCCCTTCGGTGTCGTAGATGCATTGATCAGTGACACCAGCGAACTTCCCTTCAAGGACCCCGCTCTCCCGTCTCCGATATCGCACGTGTGGATCGTAAGCATGTGGACTCTGGGTCACGGATTTCGATGGTCATCCGAAGCGGGCTGGTCTCGTTTCGACAAGCTACAACCCAGGACCGAAGCCAAGGCTTCCTAACGACAGCGATGCCGCCCTGGTGACCCCAGCTAGGTTGACCTCATGGAACAGGGCTCAGACTTCACTGCGACCGACTCCGAAGATCTTGCGAAGCTTCTTGCGGACGCTCCCAAGCACAAGGCAATAATCAAAGCGCAACTGTCCGTCTGGTTCCAATTGCTCCGCGATCAGCCATTGCAAGGATTTGCGATGGCAGATAGGCCAGAAACGCCAGAGGAAGTACTTACCTGTCTTGCAGTGTTCGGTGATCAGCGCACGAGAAGCCGTATCGCAATGCGAAACAAACTCTCTGAAACACTGTCCGAATTGTTGGAGACAGACCCGCTGGTCGGATCCGCAACGCATCCGGTCCACGCACCTGACATCGATGAAGAGAAGTTGAAACGCTTTCTCTCTCATCGGTGGCCCACGGTCAGAAGTGCCGCAGCGGCTCGGCTGGCATCGCTGGAATCGGCAGATACACCCGACATCTGACATCTGTCGCCCGTGCGATAACACCGGACATAACCATGCGATTCTCGGACCACAGGGTGTGCGATATCGGCCCAACCCGCACAGGCGATAGCGCCGACTGATCAGTCTGGAGTGAATCCGAACCAGTGGCGACAAACCCTCTTTCCGATCCGGCCTAGTGGTCGGCTAGTCGAAGATGAATCCGGTGGCGGTGACGTTCGTGATGAATCCGGCCATTTCGTCAGGGTCGGTCGCGAGGGGTTCGAGTAGCTCCTGTACCCGAATGACCGTCTGTTCGTCCGTTCCGTAGACATATAGACCTTGTGTGTCCGGGTCGATCTCGACGGTGTCGCGTTTACCGGCTAACTGAGGGTCGGTTTGGAAGAGGTATTCGACTACCGAACCCCAGAAGTCGCCCCAGGGGTACTCGCCCGCCGCTTCGATAGCGGCCATCGTTGGGACCTCTCCAACTTCTGCGCCGAGGCTCCACCGGTCGTTAAGGAATTCGATTGTGAAGAAGCTCATGTCTTTGTTGTCGGATGGTGGTGAATCACCCTTGAGTTGCTCAGTCGACGTTTGGTGGAGGCTGCACCCAGGACTCGGCGGGCGACGACCAGGGTGGACGAGGGTGCGGCGACAGGAATCCTGCTCGCCCGCACCTTCATCGTGGAAACTAACTTCGCCAGTCACATAGGGGCCCATGATCTGGGTCTGCTGCAAGTTGAGGTGTCAACTTCGATTGCGTTCAGAACCCACTCGGAAGGCGTGCGATAACACCGGACGTAATCACCGACTTAACGACGGCGTGGGTGTGCTAGTTCGGCCCTCTGCGCCTATTCCATATTGTCGGGTGCTGGTGCCGAATCGGTTTGATCGAGCAGGGTCTTCACAGATGCTCGGTATCAAGATAAGTTGATATCCGTGGATCCGGTGATTCTTGACAGTGCCCGAAAGCACGGAATCTCCGACGAAGACATACTCCACGCCTACCGTAACCCGATCCGAGTGTTTGAAATCGAAGACCTGACCATGCTGATCGGCCCCGCAACTGATGGAAACCTCCTCGAAATCGGTATTGCGGTGGCCGAGGGCTTCGAATTCATCGTTCACGCAATGCCCGCTCGACCCAAGTTCCTGAGGTAACCGCTATGCCCCGATCAATCCAAGAAATCCTCGACCACGCCGACGAACTCGCAGACAGGTTCGAGAAACTCGAACCCGACGCGACCGACGAACGACCAGTCGAGGAATACATGCTCGAACGCGCCGCACTGGGCCGAGCTCGTAGCGAACGCCAACTAGCCGACGCCGTGATCGCAGCACGCTCAGCGGGCGCGTCATGGGCCAAAATCGGAAAGATCCTCGGGACCTCCGCCCAAGCAGCCCAGCAGAGATACACCGCACTCATCGACGCCGGATAAGTCGCCGGGACCGTCCGATAACACCGGACATAATCGCGCCCTACCGCTCGGCGATGGTGTGCTACTTCGGCCC
>CALHFG010000039.1 GCA_938029215.1 uncultured Acidimicrobiales bacterium
CCCGGTGGAAGGCGAGGAGGACGAGCCATGAAGCGACGAGCGCCAGCGAGGAGTGAGAACATGGGTCGCCCGCACGAGCCGAAACACCGGAACCCCGCCGGAGGCGTCCCCCTGAAGGGGAATAAAAGTGCCCGGAGCGGGACTCGAACCCGCACGCCCTCTCGGGCCAAGGTGTTTAAGACCTCTGCGTCTGCCATTCCGCCATCCGGGCCGGTGGTGCCTCTGAATGATACGCCTCTGATAGAACTTGTGGGGATGGGTTACGGGCGGACAACGGTGATGGTCTCTCTTGCGGTGCTGGTTTCGGCGTGCACCTCGGATGGGGCCCCAGAAACCACGGGGACAACGTCCACCACCGCCGCCCCGACGTCGACTACCGAAGCACCCATCGTGTTGCCCGATGTGACACCCCCGCCGGGTTATGAATTGGTGTGGCGCGACGAATTTCTGGAACCTGAGCTCAACCTTTCTCAGTGGCGGGTCGAGCACAGCACCTTTGGAGACGGGGGGAACACCCTCCACTGCTACATACCGGAGAACGTTCAGGTTTCGGACGGCTTGCTGGTGCTCCGCGGCGAGGAGGCGGAGACAACCTGCCCTAACGGCTCGGTGCGCCAATTCAGCAGTGGCATGGTGTCCTCGCCTGATCTGGCGTCGTTCACGACGGGCTGGTTTGAGGTGCGAGCCCGGGTTCCCGAAGGTCAGGGCTTGTGGCCGGCCATTTGGATGTCGCCGAATGACAGCGTGTACGGCCGGTGGCCAGCGAGCGGTGAGATCGATCTCATGGAAGTTCGCGGCCAGACGCCGAACGTGGTGCGGGTCAACGCTCACTATCTCGATGGGTCGGCTCGACGGGCTCAGAATCCTCGCGACATCGTGGCGGCTCCAGGCTCAGGGTTCGCCGACTCCTTCCACACCTTCGGTCTTCGCTGGGAGCCGGGCCGAATGGTTTTCATGATCGACGGTCTCGAACAGCACGTGATCGAGGACTGGACGAGCTCGGTGGGTCCTGGTGACGCGCCGTTTGACCAGCCGTTCTTCTTTCGGCTGAACCTGGCCATCGGTGGCAACTATCCGGGAGCACCGGATAACTCGACACCGTGGCCCGCTGAGTTTGAGATCGACTGGGTGAGGGTCTTTCAGCCGATCGGCTGAGCGTCGGAGTCGGACTTGATCCAGATCGTGCGTTGTGGGAACGGGATCTCGATGCCCGCCTCATCCAGCGCTTCCTTGATGCGTTTGCGAGCGATGCGACCCATGCCCCACTGTTCGGCTGGTTCACATTTGACTACCGCCCGAATGACGACAGAGGAGTCTCCGAGGCGGTCGACACCGAGCACGTTGGGCTCGGCGATAACCGTGGCATCGGGGTCTTGCTCTTCCCAAATCTTGTCGAGCGTGTCCTTGATGACCGATATTGCGTAGTCGATGTTGGTGTCGTACGCGATCTCTACATCGATGACGGCGTTGGACCACAGCTGACTGGTGTTGCCGACGCGGTGAATTTCGCCGTTGGGGACAATCCACAGCGTGCCAGCCTGATCGCGCAGCCGGGTGGTTCGCAACGAGACTTCTTCCACCTTGCCGGTTGCGAGCCCGGTGTCCACGATGTCTCCCACACCGAATTGATCTTCGAAGAGGATGAAGATGCCGGCCAAGAAATCTTTCACCATGCTTTGAGCTCCAAAGCCGATTGCGAGACCGGCGATGCCGGCACCCGCGATTAGCGGAGCCAGGTTGAGATCCAATTCGGACAGAACCAGAAGACCGGTGACGAGAAAGATGACCAGGCCGGTGGTGCTTTGCAGAACCGTGCCGATCGTGACGGCGCGCTGTTTGGCACGAGCGGCAAGTGTGTGTTCACGAAGAGCTCGGCGGCCGGCGACCGAGGACACATCGTCGGGCAGCGCAGGAGCGGGGCTTTCGACGGTGGTGTTTTCGGTAAGTCTGCGGACGAACCGGTCGATCGCTCGATTCAGAATGCGCTTGATCAGCCAAGCCGCAAGAAGAATGAGCGCAATGCGCAACGGTCGGTCGACCAGCCACGATGCGATTCGGGCCGCGGCATCAGACCCGGTCTGATTGAAGATCCACTCACACAGCAGGCCAGGTCTTGATCCGCACGCACTGACTAGTTCGAAATCTTCGGGCACATACAAAAACGTAGGCGACGCATCGCGCCAAAAAGGGGAGCACCCCGGACTCAGTCCGGGGTGCTCGTGCAGCGGGTAGCTACGGCGGTTGCTACCCGGCGCTCTGGGAACCCTCCCCACTGAAGGGGGCTGGTCCGGTGCCGAGGTCGTAGTTGACGTGGTCTACTGCGTCACCGTCGATTGGCCCAACGAGTGGTTTGAGGGCGAATGGTGCTGGGCTGTTGTCGTCGGCGGGTTCGACGCTGATGACTGCGGCTCCGCCCTGAAGGTTGAGCGGGAAGGTGAGTCCGGCGGGGGCGTTGACGAGGAAGTCTTCCCCTGGGAACGGTGGGACTCCTCCGGGTCCGGTGAAGCCGTTGAAGTCATCGGGTCCTGTGCCGTCGGTGAAGGTTCCGGTGGAGATGGGGGTTCCGTTCGAGACGGACCATCCTTCGTATACCCACCCTTCAGGGAGTTCAGGCAACTCGAGGCTGGCCTTGGGGCCGTCGTCAAGCCGAAGGAACCAGAGGCCGGAGAGTTCGTTGGTGTCGTTGCCGTCGCTAGGTGTGGCCAGGATGTAGGTGCCAGCGGCGTCGCTGAAGTCGGTGCCAAAGGCTGCGGGATGGCTCGTCGTCAGCTGGAACGAGCCGTCTGCGGCGATCGGGCCGCCGAGTGGCTTGGCGGCAGCTGGTGCGGGGTCTGGGTCGACGGCGGGCTCGATCGAGATCACCACGTCCGTAGCGCCATTGGAGCCTACGAACTGGCTGTGGCCCTCGGCGAACACCACGTTGCCGTCGGCATCGATGTCGAAGATTCCGCCGGTCACGGGGGCGCCGTCGACCACGGTCCATAGCTCATACTCGAAGTCCGGGCCGAGCGACTCGAGGCCGGTGAAGCTCAAGTCGATTCCTGGACGGACCACTCCGGATCCGCTGAAGGGGGCTGGTCCGGTGCCGAGGTCGTAGTTGACGTGGTCAGCAGCATCAGCCGGAATGTTCCCAACCAGTGGTTTCAGGGCAAATGGTGCTGGGCTGTTGTCGTCGGCGGGTTCGACGCTGATGACGGCGGCTCCGCCCTGGAGGTTCAACGGGAACGTGAGCCCGTCGGGGGCGTTGACGAGGAAGTCTTCGCCGGGATAGTTGGGTACGTTGCCTTCGCCCGTGAAGCCGCTGAAATTGTCAGCGGCCGCCCCGTCGGTGAAGGTTCCGGTGGAGATGGGGGTTCCGTTCGAGACGGCCCATCCTTCGTATACCCACCCTTCAGGGAGTTCAGGCAGTTCGAGGCTGGCTTCTGGTCCGCTGGAGCCGAGTCGCAGGAACCAGAGGCCGGAGAGTTCGTTGGTGTCGTTGCCGTCGCTAGGTGTGGCCAGGATGTAGGTGCCAGCGGCGTCGCTGAAGTCGGTGCCAAAGGCTGCCGGGTGGCTGGTTGTTAGTTCGAATGTTCCGTCTGCGGCGATGGTGCCGCCCAGGGGTTTGGCTGCTGCGGGTGCGGGGTCAGGGTCGACGGCGGGCTCGATCGAGATCACCACATCGGTCGCATTCTCGGCGGCATAGAAGTGGTTCTGGTCCGACGAAAAGACCACGTTGCCGTCAGCGTCGATGTCGAAGATGCCGCCGGTCACGGGCGCACCGTCAGCCACGGTCCACAGCTCGTACTCGAAATCTGGACCCAACGGTTCTAAACCTTCGAAGCTCAGGTCGATCGTCGATCGTGCGCCTGCGGGAGGCTTGGCGTCGTCCAGCTCGCCCAGGAATCGGTGGGAGTTCTCAAACTCCTGGTTTGCCGCTACGAAGCGGACCACACCCCAACGGGTCAGCTGTTCGGTTTCGAGAAGGTTCTTCCAGTAGTCGAAACCCTCTTGTTCGGGCTCCCGATCAAGCACGTTTTGGTAGACGGCCGTGATGAACTCGTCGTCGGTCGTGCCGGCGTAGGTGTTGATGAACTCTTGGGACAAGCTGAAGTAGTGTGCAACCTCGTCGAGGGTGGCGCCAGCATCGATCGCGGCGATCCAGTGCTTTGCACCCTCGAGGTCGGGGCTGCGGTCGAAGAATGCAAAGTACAAGCGAAGGGCATCGGCGTGGTCAGCGTTGAAGGCATCGTCGGTAGTGATTAGATCTACCGACGAGGCCGCTGCGATCGAGGGGGACTGGGGCTCGATGGCCTGGGCCGAGGCGACACCGGAGACACCGGTAGCTGCCATGGTCGAAGCAATGACCAATGCGGCAAACCGTTGCTTGCCTCGATGGTTGCGGTTGAACTTCATGATTCTCCTTGTTGAGGGTTAATCGCCGCCCTCGATTGAGCTGGCATGACGAACTGAACAACCATCGATCGTCGTCTCATTCCCGGTTTTGGAGGCGCTTCAAACGTCGCCGTCGGCGCTTACACGGGCTTTACCCGCAGTCCATCAGAGTGCTGTACCGGCGCGGCGAAAGAGCGCATAAAGCTCCTGGTCAACGTCGCCAAGGCTGTGGGAGGATCCGTCGGCCGGGTTCCCAAAAAGAAATCGAAATTTCTTTGCTATTCGGGCCGTGGGAGGAGCGAGATCTGCCTCGACTGGGCCACGAGGATGCCGCTGCTATCCCACATCAATCCGTCCTCCTCCACGAAGCCGCCGGTCACAAATCGAGAGGCGAACTCGCATCGCAGCCATCCGGGAGCCGGGCGGTTTCGAACATGCACGGTGAGCTCAAGCGTTGGTACCCACCCGATAGTGAAGTTCGCATTGAACACCGTGGGCGGGAAGATGTCTGAGGCCAGCAACAGGCTGAAGGTATCCCACGGCTCATCGTCGGTGAGGCGGACCCAACCTCGCATTTGAGGTGTGCCACTGGGGCCGTTGTAGAAATTGTCTTCGGGGTGCAGTCGCAGGTCGACACGACCCATTGCTGGTGGCGGAAACGAGTCGGTCGCCTCGACTCGGGGCATGTCTTCAGGGTCACCCCACTCGGGAGCTCGCTGCAGCATGACCTCGTGCTCGGACGGGTTGGCCGCAAGGTCGGTGAACGAACCGAGAATCGACAGAATCGGTTTCTCGGTAGCCATCGTGCCCTGAACAGTTGAGAACCGGCGGCCCGCTTTCACCACGTTGGTGTCGATCGAAATCGGACCGGCGGGCCCAGGGCGTAGGTAGTGAGCCGTGATCGTTGTGACGTCGGGGCGGTAGGCGGCCCTTGCCATCGTGCGACCCGCGATCGCCAGGAGGTAACCACCGTTGGCGTTTCCACCAATATCCCAACCAGGATGAATCTCGGCGTCCCAGCGGTTAGATCCGGTGGGCCTCGGGCCCGAATCGAAGGAATCTGTTGCAGAAGAGAAGCTCACCAGAGAAGACTATGGCGATAACCATAGAAAGTCAGAATGGCGTCGGTCACGATCGGCTCTACCCTGCCCGGATGCGGATCGTCTCCTACCTTTCGCCCGGCTTTCCGGCGTCGCTGTTCGAGACCCTTGCTGCTTTGCTCGATGCCGAACTCACCTTGATTAGTGACATGTCAGGGCCGCCGCCCGGGGAAGATCCCTTCGCCGATGGCACCTTCGACCTGGGCTGGATTTGCTCCACCTCGTTTGTGGATCTCTCGCTCCGATCCCAGGAGCCTTCGGTCAAGCTAACCGGCGTTGGGTGGACTCCGCTGGATCCCGATATCTCGGGTGACCCGGTCTACTTCGGCGACCTTGTGGTTCCGGCTCGTTCGACAGCGCAGTCCCTACACGATTTGGGCGGAGCTGTCATTGGCTGCAACGACCCGGTAAGCCTCAGCGGTCACTACGCACTTCGGTTTGCGCTGCACGATCTCGGCGTCGAGGCCGACACCTTTGCCCAGCTTCGTTTTACCGGAGGGCACCACCAGTCGCTGGATCTCCTGCTCGAGGGTCGGCTCGATGCAGCCGTGGTGGATTCGGTCGTTCTGAGTGCTCGCCGCCGCGACCCCGCCGTCGTCGATTCACTTCGTACGATCCAGCGGCTCGGTCCGTGGCCGGTCCAACCGTTGGTCGCGCGTTCCAGCCTGCCGGACTCGCAGGTGTTGGCGGTACGCACCGCATTGCTCGATGCGAATCGTTTACCAGCGGTGCAGACAGAGCTAGCAAATGCAATGTTGGCCTCGCTCGTGCCAACCGGGCCCGATCATTACGGTCGCGTGCGGCACGCAATGCAATCTCTCGAGGTCTGATCAGCTTGGACGTTTGATCATGCGATGTGGATCGTCTGGTATTCATCATCCAGCTGGAAGTGATCACGATGGATGCATGAACAAGCCACCACACATTCGTGAACCCTTCCAACCAGTCCGAAAGGGGCAGTCATGACGATTCGCGCAGCCTTACTCTTGGTCGCCATCGTGAATACCGGACTTATCGGGGGTCTGATGTTCGGGTGGACCGTCTCGGTGATTCCGGGACTGCGGCAGGTCGGTGACCGCACGTACGTGTCCACTATGCAACACGTCAATCGAGAGATCATCAACCCGGGCTTCACGATCCCATTCATCATTCCGCCCCTGGTCGTCGGGTTAGCCGCCCTGCTGCAGTTTCGAGCTGGCGACGCCCGTCGCGGGTGGCTCCTTGCGTCGGCGGCGTTGGTGTACCTGGTTGGCCTTCTTGGCGTGACCATTGGTGGGAACATCCCTCTCAACAATGCGCTCGATGCGTTTGACCTCTCCGCTGAATCCGAGCCCCGGCTTCGTGATCGAAGGTTCAGCTATGAAGGACCGTGGAACCGGTGGCACTACGTTCGCACGGTGGCCTCGGTCAGTTCGTTCATGTTGTGTGCCTCTGCTGCGATCGTGGCAGCCAGCGACTCCTAACGCTGTCACACCCCTCAGTTACGGTGAACCCATGGACTTGGCGGCCCTAGAAATTCTGCAACCAACCGGCCCGTTGGCGGCCGAGAGGCGTGTGCTTCTGCATGCGGGCTTGCAGCAAATCGAACTGGCGATGACCGATTGCGAGGATTTCACTCGGGAGGATCTGGCGGATCACTCGATCTTGCTGACCGCTGCGGTCGAGCATGCCTCGGTCGTGTCGGCCCGCTTTGCAGCGGTCGCCCAGGAGCAAGCTTGCGGGCTCACCAAGGGCCAGCCATCTATGGCAGCAGCTCTCAATAGCGAGGCGCGTATTTCTCGTAAGCGTGGAGCGCAGCTAGACCTCGTTGGCTCGGCGCCAGATCGCTACGGAATCTTCTACCAGTCGCTGTTGGACGGTGACATCTCCCTTGGTCACATCGAAGTGTTGCACCCCGTGTGGCGGGTAGTTGATGGCCTGCAGTTCGCCGCCGCTGAAAAGCGTCTGGCGGAGCTCGCGGCTATGTGTACTCCCGAGGAGTTCCGGTCGTACTTGGGTGAATGGCGCAACCACGCCGACGAAGACGGGGCACTAGATGAGTACCTGCGCAACCAAGCCAAACAGCATTTCCAGTACGGGTTTGACCTCTTTGGAAACGTTCACTACTCCGGCACCGTCGGGCCCGAGTGTGCCGAGCCTTTTGTAGAAACGATCGAAACCGAAGCGAGGGTTCCTGTCGCCGAGGCCAAGTTGCCATCGCAACGTCTTGGCGACGCCGTCGTAGAGCTGATTCTCAACCCCGACGGAAAGTATCGCGCTCAGCTCGAGATCCTGTCCTTTGACGGTGCCGCCGAGGTCCAACGTGCCGAGACTCTGGCCGATCTTGCCAAAGATCCTGATCGGCTACTTGCCAATCAGACCATGGAAGAACACTGGTCGTTTATGGCAAGGACCAATCGAATCCGTGATCGGTTCGATCAGGGGTTCAACACCATTCACGGCGCCCGAACGGCCAGGGGCACCCACGTGCCGGCAGCGGTGGTTGAACGATTACAAATGGATGGTGCTCGGGTCCGGACCCACGCGGTGAACAGCGCAGGAAACATTGTTGGCGATCGCGACGCTGGCCGCCACTTCAACACTCTTCAGAAGACACTGATTCGACTGCGAGACAACCGATGTCGCCACATCGGTTGTCGGCGAACTAGATGTGAGTATGACCACATCGTGCCGGCCGAGCGCAGTGGCCCGACCCTTATCCGAAACGGGCAGCTCCTCTGCCGATTTCATCACCGCTACAAACATCGACGAGACCGGCACGGGTCGACAGTGTTCGACGATTCGCTGGTGCACCTCGAATAGCGCGCTGACTATCCAGGTGGTTGCCACAGTTCGAAACGGCGGCCATCGCAATCAATCGCCCAGCCGAACTTTCCAAACTCGCTGTGCTCTTCGTTGTCGTCAACCTCGACGCCCTTCTCCCGCAGTTGCGTGAGCATGGCTGCGAGGTCCTCGACGATGTAGTTGACCATGAACGGATTGCCACCGGTTCCGAAATACTCGGTGTCGCTTGGGAACGCGCCCCAGATTGTCTCTTCGCCACCTTTCCATCGGACGACCGAGCCAGGGAAGTCGGTGGCAGCTGGCCAGCCGAGGTGTTCCTCGTACCAGGCAACGGTCACTTGAGGGTCGTTGCAGCGAAAGAAGACTCCACCAATTCCAGTTGCTCGTTCCATGGGCCCCAGCCAAGCACAGGTGGAACCGAAAGCGCTATGGGGTTGCTAGCTCTCGGGCCACAAGCTGGTGTCGGGTTCGAACTGACTCCAGGCGAACCAAAACGCTTGGTGTCCTCCGATGTCGTTGCCGTCGGTATCAAGGGCCCGTAAGCCATCGCCGCTGAGCTCCAGCACCACGCCGTCAACCTCGATGGCCTCGCCGTTCCTCAACGTTGCCGTAGCCGTCGGCACGTGAAACGCAATCGGCTCGCCCGTTTCAGGGGACGTCACGCCCAGGACCTGTTCCTGCACCGGTAGTCGAGGGTCCACGTCGCCGATGGGAAAGATTGGCCCATTGTCGTCGCGGCCTCGAAGGGGATCGAACCCGTTGGGATGATCGAAATCCAGATCCTCGGCAAGGATCGTGGTGTCGGGGTGCTCTGCCTTCCAGGCGCCCCAGGTGGTGACCGCAACCGATGCCTGCGGCAAAACGACACCAGCATCGGCCAGCGGGCCCGTGACAGCGTTGCCGAGGAAGGTGTCGAAGACGCTCTTGCTGTTCAAGTCATACATCACCTTGTTGGACCGGCTCAGCAGACCACTGGTCCGAAGAATCGGTCGATCGAAACCTTCGACTTCGTCGGTAAAGAAGACTTGGGCCGATCCGCACAGGGTGCAGTAGGGCATGCCGAAGTCCCGTCCGCCCAGTGTGTCGTTCACCATTTCCCTGATCTCCATGATGTGCTTTGGATACGCCCGAGCCTCACCGTTGATCTCCACGCCAAAGACGATTCGTTCGTCGGGGTACCAATCGCCTCCCGCGGCGTCGGTCGTGGCGGGATTGTCGGCCGCTGGGATACAGCCGCCCGGGCAGCGTTCGGTATCGCCAAAGGGCCGGGCATCGATGAAGACCCCACCCCAGCTGATGAGACGCCAATCAACGTCGCTCGTCTCATCAAAGAGCGGCTCCCAGTTGGGCTCAACCAAGGTGAACAGCCGCTTCTTGGATTCGAAGTAGCCAGGAGGTTCGGGGACGTCCCAAGCGATGAGGCGGTTGGTGTACCGCTGCCAGTCGTCGCGCGGGATCAACTCGAGGCCGGCCACCTTGTTGGCATTGCTCGCCACTCGAGGGCGGGTGTCTTCGCCAAAGATGAAACGGAGGAGGTCACTGAACATCCATCCCAGACGCACATCACCGGACTCTCCGAGAACATCGAGAGCCTGGCGTTCGTTGATGTCGAAAATCCGATCGTCCAACGTTGGGCCATAAATCTGTTCGATGGCCGCTACCACCTCATCTGACAGTGGTCCGTCGGGGATGGGAGGCGGTTCGCCGAAATCGGTCGGTGACCCGACGGGAAGGTCCGGAACGACAACCGTGGTGGCCGGGGTTGTTGGCGTCGAGGTGTCAGCGCCCGATGAACACGCGGCAGCCAGGGAAACCATGGCGACGAAGAGAGCGAGAATGCGAGGACCTGGAGAGGAAGGCACAGTGGGGCAACCGTAGACGGGCCCTCGATCATTCCCGGAGAAGAAGTGAATCTGGTTCCGCTGGACGAGCGACCGGTGCTCCGACACCGTTATTCTCTGAGGATGGCAGAGCACGTCTTCCAAAGTCCGATCCCCGACGTTGAGATTCCGGAGGTAGCGCTCACGCAGTTCGTGTTCGGCGACGATCCGTCGTCTACGCGGATTGCCATGATCGATGGTGCGACCGGTGGGACCTGGACCTTTGCTGAATTGGTCGACGCCATCAAGCGTCTCGCCGGTGGGCTTCAGGCCGCCGGGATCAAGCCCGGCGTGTCGGTGGGTCTGATGGCGCCGAACATGCCCGAGTACACCATTGTGTTCCATGCGGTTGCCTTGGCGGGTGGCACCGTGACCACCATCAATCCGGTGTACGGCGCCGAAGAGGTTCGATTCCAGCTCAACGATGCGGATGCGTCGATGTTGATTGCAGTGAAGGAGATGGTCGAAACAGCCGTTTCCGCTGCCGAGGGTTCCTCGGTAACCGAAGTCGTCACCATCGGTGGAGTCGCCGGTCTTCGGTCGATGACAGATCTCATGGGTGACCCGATCGAGCAGGTCGAGGTCGATACGGCCGAACACGTGGTAGTCCTTCCGTACTCGTCGGGCACAACCGGCTTGCCGAAGGGTGTCATGCTCACCCATCGCAACTGTGTCGCTAACCTGGCTCAAAGCAACGCCATGCTCAAATACGAGCCTGGTGAGGTCGCCCTGGCGGTTCTGCCGTTTTTCCATATCTACGGCATGCAGGTCCTGATGAACGGTTTGCTGGCCGAAGGGGTGACGGTCGTTACGATGCCCCGCTTCGATATGGAGCAGGCCCTTTCGCTCATCCAAGAACATGGTGTGAGTCAGTTCTACGCGGTGCCACCGATCGTTCTGGGTCTGGCAAAGAGTCCGTTGGTAGACAACTACGACGTGTCATCGTTGCGCAAGATCTTCAGCGGAGCAGCGCCCCTCGGTGGCGATTTGGCCGAAGAAGCCGCCCACCGGGTGGGTTGTGTGGTTGTACAGGGTTACGGCATGACCGAGCTCAGCCCTATCAGTCACGCCACCGTCGGCACCGATGTGAAGCCGGGGTCAAACGGTGTGACCGCCCCGAACACACTGTGTCGGATCGTTTCCCCCGATGGGGTCGACCAGGGCGTCGATGGCGAAGGTGAACTGTGGATCAAGGGACCTCAGGTCATGAAGGGCTACCTGAACAAGCCTGAAGCGACCGCCGAAACAATCGACGCCGACGGCTATCTGCACACCGGCGATGTCGCCCGTTTCGACTCCGACGGGCACATGTACATCGTCGATCGAGTGAAGGAACTCATCAAGTACAAGGGCTTCCAGGTCCCGCCGGCCGAGCTCGAAGCGCTGGTGGTCACCCACCCGGATGTGGCCGACGTTGCGGTCATCGGGGTGCCCGAGATCGAAGCAGGCGAACTGCCCAAGGCATTCGTGGTTCTCAAACCGGGCGCTGAAGAAGACCCCGACAGCATCATGAACTTTGTGGCCGAGCACGTCGCTTCGTACAAGAAGATTCGACTGGTCGAGTTCGTTGACTCAATCCCCAAGTCCGCCAGCGGGAAGATCCTTCGCCGTCAACTCCGCGACTGAACACCCTGTTCAGATCGTCGGCGCTGGAGTCGCCGGCTGTGTTGCCGCGTTCACGGCGCTCGAATTGGGATACAGGGTTGCGGTCCACGAGGCTGGGCCTGGTGGTCCGCTCCCACCCGAGCTCAGATCGCCCGATCTGAATCGAGCAACCGAAGCGCCATCGTGGTGGTGGCCCGGTCAGTATCTTGCCGGAAAGGGCCTCGGCGGCGGCTCCGCCGTGAACGGAATGGTCGTCCAAGCCCCGCGTCAGATGGATGAAGCCCTGCACTGGGCAATTGACTCGTTTGACCCCACGCCTGCTCAGCCCGGCCCGCTCGGACGACGGGTGCTCGATGCAGCCGGTGACGGTTTAGGGCACGTCGCTCTGCTGTCGGCAGCGAACGGGCAACGACGTACCGCGGCCGATATCTGGCTTGCCCCTACCGATCGGCTTCACGTCGGTACGAACACGACGGTGACCGCCACCGACGTCGCCCAAATGGTTGATCAGGGATTGCCGACCCTCATAGCGGCGGGAGCGCTTCGTTCGCCCGGGCTTGTGGGGGCCGAGGCTCGGCCAGCGTTGGATCACCCCAGCGTCGTACTTCGCTTTGAGGTGCCGGCCGACCTGCAGACGCTATCGATCGACGAGCCGGTGACAACCGTGATTCTTCGCTGGGGCAGCTGCCAGGGCGTCCTGCTGGAACGAGCCGGGGCCGACCCATCGAATGGGGCCCTCATCCTCTCGGAAATGAAGGGTCATCGTCTAGACGACGCGTCGATCGCAACCGCGTTTGAGCTCTTGGTTTCTCTCGGCCTCAACCCATCGGTGAGTAATGACCCGGCCCCGGTCGCCCACGCATGCTGCACGCTCACGGGAGTCGAAACGATCGCACCCGTGGTCGATGCGTCGACGCTGTCCGAGCTGCCATCGGTGAACCCCATGGTCACCGTGGCCGCCCACGCACGACGGGAAACCCTGCGACTACTCCGATATCGAGATGTGGGAGACTGAAGGGGTGGCGAACTCCTCTATTGCTTCCCGATCCCTGAACCCGTTGGTGTGGTTGGTGGTGGCGGCCTGCGTCGTTGTTGACCTCGTTGTCCTCCCTGTGACCGACCCGGCTTTGCGGTGGAACGGCTTCGATCTGGACGGTGCCCTCCCGGGCCAAGTTGGCGCGTTCGCGGGCTACCTCACCACGCTGGCTGCGGCGCTGACGATTGTTGCCATGGCCTTGTTCTTCGGTCGTCGTAGCGATCAGCCCATGACTCCCACCACCCGCAAGTGGCTCGATGGTTTCATCGCTGTGTGGGTGGCGGCGGCGGTGGTCTCGTTCGTTTTGATCTGGGTTGATTTCAAGATTCCAACAACCCTTCGGTTGAGTTGGTTCGTCCCGGGACTCATCGTTACTTTGGCGGCGGCGAGGGTGCTGTGGCTGGTGCCGCCGGAGCGGAGACCCTCCGGCCGAACGGTCACGGCGCTCGACCGCGGCCTCGCCGTGGCTCTTGGTTTGGCCGCACTGTTGGAAGTGCTGGGATTCTTCGATCAGGATGCAGCGAGTCGGAGCGCGACGTTCTTGTGGGCGGCCCTCCTTCCGATCATTCAAACCGGGGCGGTGTTGTGGTTGCTTGCCTCGCCTCATCCACAGCCACTACGCGGCCGGGATCGAGCTTTGCTCGTGGCTTCGGTGCCTGTGCTGGCCACCGTCGGTTTCTATGTGTATGTGCTGTTCTTCGGTGGTGGCCTACGCATGACGATCGCGTTGGTTACGATCCTGATTCCTCTGGTGATGGTGTACCTCGCCTATTGGGCGTGGGAACACCTGGAAAACGAGCCGCTCGATTTTGGCATCGATGGAATCGATTGGGCTGTCGTGCCCGAGAGTGTTCGAACCGCAAGCGAGATCGACTAGCTGCTCAACGAATACACGATTCCTTGGCGGGTGCGAGCGGTCTCGTCGAGGTGGCAGCTGTGTTTGAAGCAGTAGGCCATCTGCTGGGCAATCGGCCGGGGTACACCCGCAGCCGACGCCAGGTCCGCAGTGGTGAATGAGGTTGGCAATTCGGCCGGCATGAACAAGTTGAAGACGTCGTCCATCGATTCGAACCGATGGGTGTCGTGGACTGTCTCGATACGTTTGTCGATGGTTCTGAAGCCACCGCGTCCGCGGCGTGCCTTGGGCTCAGCTTTCTGAACTTTCACCACGTCGAGCAGAACGACTTCTATCGCCAGGTTCGGATGGTCGAGGAGGGTGGGAATGCTCACGAGCTCACCGAAGAACGAATGAAGCGAACCCTTTTTCGGCGACAGTCGAGGCTTGGCGTTCGGGCGCTCGAGGCGGGTCCGAACGATGATCGGATGAACAATAGTGATCGTGAACCGGGGGAGAAGATGGTCGAGCTTGTTCCCCATGGAGCCGATCGAGGCGGTCTGGATTTCAATGAGCTGAGGATCCGAGGAATCCAGGTTTCGCGCGATGTCGGCTACGAACTGATCGATCGGAACCTCTTGCGTGTCGCCGGGCCGAGAGTAGAGGTCCTTCAGCGCAGCATGCAGTGAACTCTCGTTGAGCGTGCCGACGATCGGCTGGAACGTATCGGTGATCCGATTGACCTTAGTTGAGCGAGTCGAATCGATCCCGGGGGAGGGTCAAATGACACTGGCGGAGCGTTCAGCCGGATCGGTACCTTCCATGTTCGTGTGTAGAGAAATTCGTGGCGGCAGGCTCCTTGCGGGCATCATTCTTTTCCTGGGCATCGTGGCTTTTCCAGTGCCTGCCAGGGCAGACATTCTCCCCGAGCCTGAACTGGTTCCATGGGGCGTCGTCGACCGGATTCCTGCCCAGCAGAGGAACGACAACTTACTGATCAAGGACATGATCGTTTCCGCTGACCGGGTGTACGTGGGTGGCTACTTCCTCAACGTGCAGGAAGGTCGCAATGGGCAACGGATTTCCCAGCAGTTTCTTGCCGCTTTTGACCGAGCTACCGGCGAATGGGACTCGGGCTTTCGGCCAGTAGTCGAAGGGCCTGTGAAGGAACTGCTGTTGTCTCCAGATGGCAGCCGACTGTTTGTCGCCGGTGATTTCGACTCCATTAACGGTGACACGGGCGTAAGTGGCCTCGCGGCACTCGACCCTGCCACAGGAGCTGTACAACAAGACTTCAAAGTCGATGTTGAATGGGAATACCAACAACAAACCCTCACCGTCGACGCCCTCGCAACCGACGGCACATTCCTCTACTTCGGCGGCCGATTCTCCCGAGTCTCGACCACAAACCAGAGCCGAGCGTTCCGAAACCGAATCGCGAGGGTCCGTTTGAACGATGCGACCCTTGATGGATTCGCTCCTCAGGCTCGAGGCGGATTCGTGGCGGCAATGGCGATCGACCCGTCGATCAACCGCCTGTACGTCGGCGGTTCTTTCGACAGCATCAACGGCGTCACCGACACGCCGGAGTTTGCCGCGATAGACACCCAAACGGCCCAATTGATCTCTGGCGTTCAACAGGGAATTCGCATTAGCAACTCGATCGAGCGATACCGAGATTTCCACTACCCCTACGACATCGAGGTCTTTCCCGGCCACGTCGCCTGGGCGGGAGATCAACACATGGAGGTCATGCGCACCAATGACCTGCAGTCGGTTTTCTCGGGTTTCGTTCGCAACCGTGACTGTGATTCGCCCGGAGCTGCGGGCGACGTTCAAGCGCTCGAGTTCATCGATGGCGCTCTCTATTTGGGCGGGCACTTCCGGGAGGACGCGGGCTGCAACATCCGTGATTTGATCGATCGCTGGATTCCAGGTTCCAATGACTTCGATGGTGGTTTCGACGTCACCTTTGGTGTTTCGTCACCCGCTATCTGGGCACTGGAAACCGACCCCGTTAACGGAGACATGTGGGCTGCCGGCAACTTCGTCGTCGCCGATGGCACCCCAGCCAACTCGATAATTCGTTTCCCGAGCACCGTCACCGCCGACGACGTCCGACCCAGCGTTCCGGGTCGCCTCGACCTGGTCAATGTCACCGACAACACC
>CALHFG010000040.1 GCA_938029215.1 uncultured Acidimicrobiales bacterium
GATCTTCTTGGTCATCGACAGCACGGCCTCGGCGGCGATGCGGGCGCTGGAGGGGTCGTACACACCGCAGGGGCCGTCGCAGTGAGCGGCGGCAGCCTGGGCCGGAACGAACCGGTCGAGGATGGCAGTGAGACGGTGGCTGAGAGTCATGGAAACGCTCCAGGGATCGTTGGTTGTCTGCTGGTTCCCAGGACCCTAGTGCGACCAATCCGGCGCGCCTTCATCATCGGCTTCTTCATTGGCAAGAGTTCTCCGAACTAGGGTGCGGCCGATGGAAGAGATGGGTGGGCAGATCGCTCCCGCAGTGGTCGAGATGTTCGCGTCGGACCGGGCAAGCCAGGCGCTTGGCATGCGCATTGTCGAGGCGGTGTCAGGCCGAGCCGTCGTGACGATGGCGGTCCGAGAAGAGATGGTGAACGGACTCGAGGTCTGCCACGGCGGCGTGATCTTCACGTTGGCTGACTCAGCCATGGCCTTCGCCAGCAACGCTCACTCCCGATCGTTGGCCACGAACGCAGAGATGGACTTCGTGAGCGGGGCAAAGCTCGGCGACGTCCTCACCGCCGTCGGCACGGTCACGGTCAGACGGGGCAAGGCCGCGATTCATGACGTGGTCGTGACCAATCAGAACGCCGAAACGATCGCCGTCTTTCGGGGTCGCACGCTTTCCGTTGCTCCACCAACGGCGCTATGACCGACGAGTTCGAAGCAGAGGCCACGAGGAAGGTCTCGTCGCTCAGTCCTGACATCGATTTGGACACCTTTGCCGCGGCGTTCAACATCTTCCGGGCATCCACCCGGATCATCCAACACTTCGAGGCCACCGTGCATCGCCCGATCGGTCTTTCGATCGCTGGGTTCCGAGTGCTCTTCACGGTGTGGGTGATGGGAGACATGGAGCCGCGAGAGATCGCCCATCTCTCCGGTGTGACCCGAGCCGCTGTCTCCGGTGTGCTGAACACGCTGGAGCGTGATGGCCTCGTGGAACGGGCCAGGGAACAAACGGATCGTCGCCTCGTCACCGTCAAGCTGACGAAGGAGGGTCGGGCCCGGCTGGAGGAGGCGTATCAAGAGCAGAACCGGCGGGAACATGACGTCTTCGCACCGGTGGCCCCGGCGGAGCTCCGCGCGTTCACGAAGACACTTCGCACGCTTCTCACCGCCCGGCTCGACGAGGACTGACACCGCGAGCAAAAGTCGTTAAGGCCTTGACGATCTCGGATTCGAGTCGTAGCTTCACCCCATGGCGTCAGTGATTCCCGGCTTTCACGATGAACGCATCGAGACGATGCCCAGGTCCGAGCTCGAAGCCCTGCAGCTCGAACGGCTCCAGCGCACCATCAGCAGCTTGCGAGCGAACGTGCCGGTGATGGCCGAGCGACTCGAAGGACTTCCGGACCCCGTGTCGCTGGACGATCTGACGTCCTTCCCCTTCCTGCGAAAGCCCGACCTGCGAGACAACTACCCGTTCGGTCTGTTCGCTGTCGAGCGCGATCAACTCGCTCGCGTCCATGCCAGCTCCGGCACGACGGGGAAACCCACGGTCGTCGGCTACACCAAGGACGATCTGACGATCTGGGCGGAGTGCGTCGCCCGGTGCCTGCGAGGGGCCGGCGTCGAGCCTGGCTGGATGCTGCACAATGCCTATGGATACGGCCTGTTCACTGGCGGGCTCGGTCTGCACGATGGTGCAGAAGCAGCGGGCATCAACGTCGTGCCCGTCTCGGGTGGCAACACCGAACGCCAGCTCATGCTCCTCGAAGACTTCGCTCCCGAAGCGATCTGTTGCACTCCCTCGTACGCACTGACCTTGGCTGAGCTCCTTGGCGAGCGGGGACCTACTTCCAGCCTGAAGGTGGGCATTCTCGGTGCCGAGCCTTGGACGAACGAGATGCGCACGAGCATTGAAGCCGGGCTCGGCGTCGTGGCCGTCAACATCTACGGACTTTCTGAAGTCATCGGACCCGGCGTGTCATGCGAGACCGCCGACCGTGACGGGCTCGTCATCATGGAGGACCACTTTCTTCCTGAGATCGTCCATCCCGAGACCGGCGCTCCTCTCCCCGACGGCGAGATCGGCGTCCTCGTCCTCACGAGTCTGACCAAGCAGGCCTTCCCCGTCCTTCGTTACTGGACCGGCGACCTCTGCTCTATCACCCGAGAACCAGCGCCGTGCGGTCGGACCCACGCTCGCATGTCCAGCATTGTTGGCCGGTCCGACGACATGCTCGTCATCCGTGGGGTCAACGTGTACCCGAGCAACATCGAGCACACACTGCTTCAGGTCGAGGGCGTGAGTCCGCACTTCCAGCTCGTGGTCGAACGAGAGGGCACGCTCGACACCTTGGCGGTTCGGGTCGAATCGGAGCACCCGGCCAACTCTTCGGCCGCCACAGCGCTCGGCCAGGACATCACTGCTCGCTTGCACTCCGCACTGGGCATCAGCGTGACCGTCAGCGTCGAAGCAGCTGGGTCCGTTCCGCGCTCCGAGGGCGGAAAGCTCAGCCGAACGCTCGATCGACGAAACACCAACCAGAACCGAGGTACGTCATGACCATCGCGCAGCGGAGCTGGAACGATCTCGACGACTTCCAAACGTTCATCGACGACGGCGGCATCGTCGAGCCAACCGATGACATTCCCGAGGCGTACCGGGACGAGGTCTTCCGCTTCATCGAGTTCCACGCCAACTCCGAGCTCATGGGTGGCCTCACCGAGCGCGATTGGATTCCGAAGGCCCCAGGTCTACGACTCAAGCAAATCTTTCTGGCCAAGACCCAGGACGAGATCGGCCACGCCCACCTGCTCTACATGGTGGCGGCCGACATGGGTGTGAAGAGCCGCAGCGAGATGTTGGAGCAGCTGTTCGACGGCCGCAGCCGGTTCCACAATGTCTTCCACTACCAGGCAGTCACCTGGGCCGATCAGATCGCCATTGCCTACCTCGTGGATGCCGCCGCGTTCGCTAGCCAGCGCGCCGTCTTCGCCGAGTGCAGCTACGGGCCGTATAAGCGGGTGCTGAAGCGCATCATCGCCGAAGAAGGTTTCCACATGCGCCACGGCGAGGAGATGTTGCTCCGCCTGGCCGAGGGCACGCCGGTACAACGCGAGATGTTCCAGGCCGCACTCGACCGGTGGTGGTGGCCCGCCGTGCAGTTGTTCGGACCGGACTCGGCACCCGACGATCCGCTGCTCGCCTGGAAGATCAAGTCGCAGCGCAACGAGGTGCTGCGGGATGCGTACGTGCAGAAGTACGTACCTCTCCTTCAGGGCTATGGCTTCGCCATTCCCGACGAGCACCTCACACAGGACCCCGATACCGGCAAGTGGCAGACCAGCGAGATCGATTGGGAACCGCTGAAGGCAACCATGCGAAACGGCGGGCCGGACTCGCGTCGGCGCATCGCAACCGCAGCCACGAACTGGTCCGACACAGCCTGGGTCCGCGACGCGTTGGACGTCGCAGCGCACGCCCGAACCGCGAACGAGACAGCAGCATGACCGATCTCGCAGCAGGGCCAACGGTCGAAACGCGCGAGCTGACGAGCGCCGTCCGTACGGCCTTGGGCACGGTGACCGACCCGGAGTATCCGGACATCTCCATCGTGGACCTCGGATTGGTCGAGCAGGTGAACGTCACACCAGACGGGCACGCAACCGTCGGCCTGATCCCCACCTTCTCCAGTTGTCCGGCGCTGGCAATGATTGCGACCGACGTGAGCAGCGCCGTCGAAGTCGTGCCTGGCATCACCGACACGTCGGTCATCTGGCTGTCCACGCCGGTGTGGAGCGTGGACCGCACGAGCCTCACCGCTCGCCGTCAACTCGAGAGCAGCTACACCGTCGTCCTTCGACGTAAGGACGGAACGCTTCGGTGCCCAGTGTGCGGAAGCGATCAGGTTGGAGACCAGAGCATGGCGGGACCGACCCGCTGCCGCTCCGTCGCGTGGTGCGAGACCTGCCGAAACGTCGTGGAGGTCATGCGATGAGCGAGATGCGAACCTACGAGGTGTTCTGCAAGAAGGCGGGCAAGGACGAGTTTCGCCACGTCGGCGCCATGCAGGCTCACGACCCCGAACTTGCACTGATGTACGCCAGGGAGAGCTACTCCCGCCGGGGCGAAGGGGCAGAGATGTGGCTCGTTGACCGAGGCGATCTCATCGTCGCCTCACCCCAAGCGCTGGCGCAGAACGCTGACAAGCCGCATCGCCACAACGACGGGTCAGCCGTGGCTGCTCGCCGGAAGGCACAACGTGAGAGCGGAGGAACGACATGAACGAGCCCTCGATGGATCCCCCCCTTGCTGCCGTTGTACTCGCACTGGCCGACGACGAACACATGGTCGGGGCACGCCACACCGCGTGGATCGGCCTTGGCCCGTTTCTGGAAGAAGACCTTGCGTTCTGCTCCATCGCCCAGGACGAACTCGGGCATGCCATCGCTCTCTACGAGATGCTCCCGGCCGCGCAAGCGTCGGGCATCGATGCGTTCGGCCTTCTTCGAGAACCGTCTGCGTATCGGTCGAGCTGGCTGGCGGAATGGGAGTGCACCGACTGGGCGGACTCACTCGTCCGCCAGTGGCTCTACGACCGAGCCGAGACGCTGCGGTGGGAATGGTTGCGAGAGATGTCCTCTCCTCCGCTCGCCGATCTGGCCGCACGCGCTCTGAGTGAGGAGAGCTTCCACCTCGCCCACGCCGAACATCTTCTCTGTCGAGTGATGCCATCCACAGAGGAGGCGAAGCGGCGCCTTGTCGCCTCAACATCTCGCTTCCTGGGCATGTCCGACAACTTCTGGGTCGATCTCGATCTCGGACTGCGGCAGCAATGGGAGCAACTCGTGGCGGGGGATCTCGCTCGCTGGGGGGTCGAGGGGACGGCTCTGCTCAATACACCCCAAGTTGCACCCGCGGATCGCTCAGTTCGCAGCCCCGGATTCGATGCCTTTCACGCAGAGCTCACCGAGGTCGTGGCCCTCGATCCGTCCGCCATCTGGTGACGCTGCGACTCGATCTCGGATAACAAATCGGCAACTTTTTCGCTCGACACTTTGACACGCACCGTGTCAGCTTTTCGGTCGTTTCTTGTCGATTTCTTGAGGAACTCGCCCAAACGGCCACAGAGAGTGGCGCAAACAGCCCCCGGCGTGCCGATTTTGGTCTCGAGTCCCCCGATGGCCCGGCGTCTTCCGTTAACGAACGGTGACGTCAGGCTGACGCATCAGCCGACATGCCTGTTGGTCCGATAGTGTCCCCGGTCACATTGCTGTACTCGATTTGAGCGCAGCTTTCCAAACGGGCTCGAACCGAGCTCACATCAACACATATGGTCGAACCGTGGAGGTACACGAATGACCGCAACCCTGAAGCGCCTGCTGGCTTTGCTCGCAGTTCTCTCGCTCTTCGCCGCTGCTTGCAGCTCCGGCGATGATGCAACCGACAACGCCGACACCGATTCCACGGAGGCTTCCGACGACGGAGACTCCGGAGATTCCGGTGACGATGGAGATTCCGGTGATTCCGGCGACTCCGATGATTCTGGCGACACCGTTGATCTCGCCCAGGGTGGCAGTGTTCTCGAGACCGTCAAGGCTCGCGGCACCCTCAACTGCGGCGTCTCCGGCGCCGCTGTGGCGTTCTCCTTCACCCAGGCCGACGGTTCCGTGACCGGCATCGATGCCGACTACTGCCGTGCTGTTGCTGCCGCCGTTCTCGGCGACGCCAACGCCGTCAACTTCGTGGCACTCACCGCCGCTGAGCGTTTCACCGCTGTCGCCGCTGGCGACGTGGATCTGCTCATGCGCAACTCCACCTGGACCCAGAGCCGTGACACCGACGTAGGGATGGACTTCGGTCCGACCACCTACTACGACGGCCAGCAGCTCATGGGCCGCGCCTCCGACGGCTTCTCCGGCTCCTCCGCAGTCTCGGAAATCGACGGCGCCGTCGTTTGCACCAACGCTGGCACCACCACCGAGACCAACATTGCTGAACTCGCTGGCACGCTCGGCATCAACATCACGCTGAACACCTTCGAGGACTTCAACATCGTCACGGAGAACTTCATCGCTGGTTCCTGCGACATCATCACCACTGACGGTTCTGCACTCGTCGGCCGCAAGGCCGAGCAGCAGCCCGAGGGTGAAGAGTGGGTCATCTTCCCGGCAACGCCGATCTCCAAGGAGCCCCTCGGTCCGGTCTACGGCCAGAACGACTCCATCTGGGCCGACGTGGTCAACTGGACCGTGTACGCCACGATCATCGCCGACGAGTACGGCGTTGGTAAGGCTGACGTTGACGCCGCCCTCGCAGGCGACGCACCCGAGATGGTCCGCCTCCTCGGCGGCGAAGGTGAACTCCAGACCGCAATGGGCCTCCCGGCCGACGCGTTCTACCAGGTCATCAGCCAGATGGGTAACTACTCCGAGATGTTCGAAGCGAACCTCGGCCCCGTCGGTCTCGTGCGTGAAGGTTCCGCCAACGCTGGTTGGCAGGACGGCGGGCTCATCTACGCCCCGCCCGCACGCTGATCCACCACCGTTGACGTGAAGCCCGGTTCGTCCGGGCGTCACGACTGAACGACTCGAAGGGGTGGGCCATCCGTGGTCCACCCCTTCGACGTTCTGCGCACGCTGCGTTACCACTGGGCCATCGGGCGCAGAGGCTCACCGCATCGTTCGCAGAGCGCCGCTTGTCGCCGACTGCTACGTTCCGAACGCCGTTGCAGTCCATCAAGAAATCGCAACAATCAGGGGAGAACAAGCGTGGCAACCGCGCAGGTACCGCAGAGCAGCTCCGCTCACGCGGCGCAACAACGACCACCACTGTGGAGAGACGCAGGCGTCCTCAAATGGTTCGCTCAGATCGTGGCCCTCGTGCTTGTCGTGGGCACGCTCTGGTTTCTGTCGACCGAGGCAGTGGACAACCTCGAAGCCGGTGGCATCTCGCCCGGCACTGAGTGGTTGAACGGCCCCGCCAACATCCAACTGTCCGAAGGCATCGACACGGTTCCCAACAGCGCCGGTCGAGCCCTCTGGTCCGGCATGGTGACCAACCTGCGCCTGGCCGTCATCGGCATCATCTTGTCGACGATCCTCGGGCTCGCGGTTGGCCTCGCCCGGCTCAGTAACAACTGGCTGGCGAACAAGGCGGCGTCGATCTTCATCGAGACGCTGCGCAACATCCCCGTCCTCGTGCAGATCCTCCTGTGGCTCACGATCCTCACCTCCATCGGTGCGCTGACGCCGGACCGAGGGCCCATCAGCGGCTGGCTCATCATCTCCCAGAAGGGTGTGTCCGGACCTCGCATCTTCCTCGCCGATGGCTTCTATCAGTGGGCCGTCCTCATGGGCCTCGCCGGCGTGGTCACCTACTTCGTCCGCAAGAGCCTCAACGCCAAGCGAGACCGCGAAGGCGGCACGTCCCAAGCGGGCAAGGCGACCGTGGCCATCATGGGCGTGAGCGCTGTGGTCTTCTGGTTCATCAATCCAATCGTCGGTTTCCTCGGCACCCCGCTGCAGGCCATCTCTGATGGGTGGGGAGGCATTCCGCAGCCGGTGATGCAGGCCATTCTCAGTGCTCTCGCCGCCGGGGCTGCGGTCAACTGGATCCGCCGGTTCCTCAACAGCCGCCGTACACCCGCCGGTCTGGCCAAGCTCACCGACGACGACTACTTCCGCATGATCTTCGCCGGCATCGCAGCGCTCCTCGCCGTGATCGTGCTTTGGCGCTGGTGGCCGGGCCTGTCGAGCTGGATCATCAACTCGGGCAGTGACTTCTGGCAGGTCGCGGCCGACAAGTTCGGTGACGGTCGAGGGGCACGTCCGCTCGACGGCATGAAGCCCACCGTCTCTGAAGGCCGCTTCGCCAACTACGGCCCGACCGGGTGGACGCTCACCGTGTTCGCCGCAGCGCTGCTCTTCGGCCTCGTCTTCTACACCGCAAGCTTCATCGCCGAGATCATCCGAGGCGGCATCCTTGCTGTGGCCAAGGGCCAGACCGAAGCAGCGGCCGCCCTCGGCCTCTCCCGCTCACAGGCGCTGCGCAAGGTCATCCTTCCGCAGGCCTTCCGCATCGTGATGCCGCCGCTCGGCAACCAGTATCTCAACATCACGAAGAACACGTCTCTGGCCATCGCCGTGGGTCTGTCCGATGTGGTGCAGGTCGGTCAGTCGTTGGCAAACAAGAACAATCAGTTCCTCACGGTCTTCGCGATCTGGATGCTGTTCTACCTGGCCTGCTCACTCACCATTTCGTTGATCGTGAACACGATCAACGCCCGACTCGCAATCGTGGAGAGGTAGTTCGATGGCTGCGATTCAAGACGATCTCTCCATGAATCTCGAGGCGGGCGGCGTCGCTCCCGACGTCCGACCCGACACGCCGGTGAAAGATCCGGTGCAGTGGATGAAGGAGAATTTGTTCTCCTCCGTCGGCAACGCTTTGCTCACCGGGGTTTTCGTCGCCGTGCTCGGCGGCCTGCTGTGGTGGTTCGTTGGCCTCGTCTTCAAAGACAGCAACGACTGGGATGCCGTTGCCACCAACATCCGCCTGCTCTTCAGCTTCAACTATCCAGCTGAGCAGTACATCCGAGTTTGGTTCAGTCTTGGGATGCTGTTGGGGGCCGTTTCGCTCACAGCAGCCTTCTTCGACATCAACCCGTCGATGTCGGTGCGCAAGCTCGGCATCAATGCCAGTGGGCTCGGCGCCACGTCGTTGATCGTCGGTGTCTTGCCAGCAACACCGTCCGGTGCCCGGATCGTCTTCCTCATCATCGGCGCCCTGTTCTTGGCCGCCGGCGTCGGCACGCTGCAGGCCGTCGATGAGCCCCACAAGAAGTTCGTCAGCTTCCCCACCATGCTGCTGACCTTCGGGCTTTCCGTGGTTGCGTTCGCTTGGCTGGTTCCCATCGGCCGCAACGAATTCGCCAACGGCGCCGTGATCGACGAGGGCGGCTTCGCCAACCCGTCCACGAAGATTCCGTGGACGATCATGATGGCGATCCTCGTCGGCGTGTACTTCCTGGCCCGGGCCGTCAAGCCGATGCTGCCGGTCAAGCCGGTGCAGACGTTCCTGATCACGTTCTGGGTCGCGGGGCCCGCGTTCCTGATCTTCCTGGTGCTGCGTGACCCCACGTTCGACTACGACCGGGTTCTCAAGGTCGACATTCCGTGGGCGATCGGCTTCGCCGTTGTTGGTGGCGCCATTCTGTACTGGCTCACCAAGCCGATGCTCGGCGAGATCGGGCGGCTGGTGGCGGTTGCGCTGCTCGGCGTTGCGGTTCTGAACTGGGTGGCTGCGTTCTTCGGCTGGTGGTCGATGCTGCAGAAGACCCGTGTGTCATTCTTGGTGTTGGCCCTGTTCGCTCTGGCCGCGCCCACCTTCGCTGGAGAGAAGTCGGCCCGTGTCCGCTATGTCGGGGCGTGGGTTGCCGTGGTCGCACTTGGGCACTGGTTGATCACGGGCATCAACACCACATCCACGCTGGATATCGCTGCTCCCCCGTTCCTCGGCGGGTTCACGATCAGCCTCGTCATCTTCTACTACGTGATGCTCGTGTCGTTCCCGCTCGGGGCGATCATGGCGTTGGCTCGCACATCGACGCTGCCCATTTTCCGAGTCATGGCCACCGTCTACATCGAGTTCATTCGCGGCATCCCGCTCATCACCGTGCTGTTCTTTTTCTCCAGCATGGTGAGCCTCTTCCTGCCCAACGGCATGGATCTGTCGGAACTGGCGGCGATCTTCATCGGCTACACCCTGTTCTCTGCGGCGTACGTGGCAGAGAACATCCGAGGCGGCTTGCAGTCGGTCCGGCGGGGGCAGTTCGAGGCCAGCGATGCGCTGGGACTCACCACTTCTCAGCGCACGATCTTCGTCGTGCTTCCGCAGGCGCTTCGAGTCTCGATTCCGAACCTCGTGGGTCAGGCCATCGCCACCTTCAAAGAGACCTCGCTGATCTTCATCGTCGGCGCCTTCGACTTCTTGCGAGTGGCCAACGTCAGCATTGCAAGCCAGCCCGACTATCTCGGTCAGAATCTTGTTGGCCTGCTCTTCGTCTCTGCCGTCTACTGGGTCTTCGCCTACAGCATGTCTCGAGCCTCACGTAGTCTCGAGACCAAGCTCGGCGTCGGTTCACGCTGATGTTGCCGGCAATGACCTCACGCTCTTCACTACTCAACCTGATCTCAATCACCGCACTGCTGGAGTCCCACTCATGACTGCATCCTTCACCGATCCCAACGCTGCACTCTCCCCCGAGTTGGCCGCCCGCGACGACATGATCAACTGCCGCGGCGTCAAGAAGTGGTTCGGCGACTTCCAGGCCCTCAAAGGTGTTGACCTCACCGTGAAGGAGAAGGAGGTGATGGTGGTCCTGGGCCCGTCCGGTTCGGGCAAGTCGACACTGATCCGCTGTATCAACCGCCTCGAGGTGCATCAGGAGGGCAACATCATCGTCGACGGGATCGAGCTCACCAACGACCTCCGCAACATCGACAAGATCCGGTCAGAAGTGGGCATGGTGTTCCAGCAGTTCAACCTGTTCCCCCACCTCACCGTGCTCGACAACATCACGCTTGCCCCGATATGGGTGCGAAAGAAGCCCAAGGCTGAAGCCGAAGCAACGGCGCTCGAACTCCTCACCCGGGTGGGTATCCCTGAGCAGGCCAACAAGTTCCCCGGCCAGCTTTCCGGCGGTCAGCAGCAGCGCGTTGCTATCGCCCGCTCACTGGCGATGGAACCCAAGATCATGCTGTTCGACGAGCCAACCTCGGCGTTGGACCCGGAGATGATCTCCGAGGTACTCGACGTTATGAAGACGTTGGCCGAGTCCGGCATGACCATGGTGGTTGTGACGCACGAAATGGGCTTCGCCCGTGAGGTAGCCGACCGTCTGGTGTTCATGGAAGAGGGCAACGTGGTGGAGATCAACGAGCCTGAAGGCTTCTTCACCAACCCCAAGAGCGACCGCACCAAACTCTTCCTCTCCCAAATCCTCTAACCCTCCCCCAAATTTCGTCCATCACCTACGCTGGTTGTGGGTCGTGCACGGAATTTGGGCCGTTTTGGGGTCTCCCACGAAGTTTCATCGGCGAGTTGTCTGATCGCCTCCGCTACGTAGCATGACAAGGCCCTTCGGGGCTTCGCGGTACACCGCCAATCGTTCGACAAGAACGGACCTCTCTTGCCTCATTGGCAAGGAGTACAGATGAGTGTTTCGAACAGTGCGACGCCGAGTGAAGCGATCTTTGATGTCCTTCGCCGCCAGGCGGGCGTCATCACCACCTCTCAAGCCAAGGGACTAGGGCTCACACAACGGCAGATTGAATACCGGTCTTCCAAAGGCGAATGGATCAACATCCAACGTGGCCTCTATCGCCATGCTCTCTTTGAAGAATCGGAGCGTATGAAGATCTGGGCCCTCATTCTGGCGGGCAACGGACACGTGAGCCACTGGCACGCGGCGCGACTCCACGGACTCGACCCGACCTTCGGAAAAACCAAGCCCGAAGTCACGGTACGTCAAGGAACCCACGTGGGGTTCGAAGGTATTCGGGTTCACGAGTCACGCCAACTGGCCACACGGAGCCTCACCACAATCGATGGGCTTCCCGTGTCCGGCGTGGAGCGGACGATCATGGACGTAGCCGCCGTCGAGCCCGCTCAGTGGGTCATTCTGGCTTTGATCGACTCGGCCAAGCAGAAAGGCCTGACGAGCAACCAGGCGCTTGAGCGCTGTCTCGCAGTCCACGCCCGCCGAGGCCGCGACGGTACTGTGAGGTTTCGAGGGGCACTAAGTCACCCGAGCATCCACCAGACGCCTGCAATCGGACACCAAAGCCGAAAGGCAGCAAGAGTCCTTCAGTCGGCGGGGCTTCCGTACCCATTCTTTGAAGAACAGGTTCTCGATGCGGATGGCACGTTGATCGCCCAAGTCGACCTGTCCTACGTGGTTCCGCTGCTCGGATTCCTTGATGGTTTCACCTATCACGGCGCTCGCCGGGCACAAACCAACCGCGACCGAGCCCAGCGGCAAACGCTTCGCAACCAGGGCTTTGTGGTCATGGAGTTCACGGCCGATCAGAATCGCACCCGGTCGGGCTACATGATGGAAGCTGGCCGCAAGGCCTACGCCGAGGCCGAACGTCGCCTGATGCTCGAGCCGGAACGCTATCGATTCTGGACCGAGCGAACGCTGGTCACTGACCTCCGGCACGCCTCCTAACTACGTGTGAGACCCCAAAACCCTTCATCTCACCGCCAAGACCTACAAAAACTGTGGGCCCCGCACGAAATTTGGGGTGGGGTGGGGTGGCTTAGGAGGAGAAGCCGGCGGCGGCGCCGGCGTCTTGGGAGAAGTCTTCGCCGAGGTAGGCGGCGATGACGTCGGGGTTGGACTGAACCTCATCGGGCAGACCAGTACCGATCGGCTTGCCGAAGTCGACCACCAGAATGCGATCGGCAATGTCCATAACCAGACCCATATCGTGCTCGACCAGAATCATCGAAATACCCAGCTCAGAACGAATATCCAAGATGAACCGAGCCATATCCTCGGTCTCTTCAAGGTTCATGCCAGCCACCGGCTCATCCAGAAGCAGAAGATCAGGATCCATTGCAAGCGCTCGACCCAGCTCGACTCGCTTCTGAATGCCGTAGGGCAGCAATGACACCGGCATCTTGCGATACGGCTGGATCTCCAGAAAGTCCACGATGTCTTCGACCCGCGCCCGGTTTTCCATCTCCTCTTTCTTGGCGGCGCCAAACCACTTCATCCCGGCGAACCAGGACTCCTTCATCTGGATGTGGCGACCGGTGAGGATGTTGTCGATCACGGTCATGTTGCCGAACAGTGCAATGTTCTGGAACGTTCGAGCGATACCGAGCCGCGCTACCGCATCGGGCCGCTGCCCCATGATGGAGTCGCCCCGCCAGCGGATATCGCCTTCCTGGGGCCGGTACACCTGCGAGATCGAATTGAAGATTGAAGTCTTGCCGGCACCGTTGGGGCCGATGATCGCAAAGAGTTCCTCGGGGTTGACGTGGAAGCCAACGCCATCGATCGCGGTAACGCCGCCAAAGCGAAGCGTGATGTCTTCGACCTCAAGCAATGGTTGGTTCTGAATGCTCATGATGCCCACTTCTTCTTGCGCTTGTAGTGCTTGACGTCCTTGAACGACTTACGACCAGCGTCCTCGTCGTCCTCATCGTTGCCATGGAGACCGAGGTAGAACTCTTTGACGTCGTCGTCGGCCAGCAGCTTCTGTGCGTCGCCGTCCATCACGATCTTGCCGTTCTCCATGATGTAGCCGGTGTTCGCGATCGAAAGGGCCATCATGGCGTTCTGCTCAATCAGCAGGATCGACGTACCGGTGGCGTTGATCTCCTTGATCACGTCGCGGACCTGCTGGACGAGCAACGGAGCAAGTCCCAGGGACGGCTCATCCATGATCAACAACTCGGGACCACTCATGAGCGCTCGGCCGATGGCCAACATCTGCTGCTCGCCGCCGGACATGTAGCCGGCAAGCTGATCACGACGTTCGGCGAGCCGTGGAAACAGCTCCATCACTCGGTCGTAGCTTTCTTTCTGGTTGGCCCGGTTGGTGAACGCCCCGGTGGCGAGGTTCTCATCCACGGTGAGCTCACCGAAGCAGCGACGTCCTTCCATCACCTGAGAAATACCCGACTTCACGATGCTGGCGGGCGGCGCATGGGTGATGTCCTGCCCCTTCCAGGTAATCGAACCTTTGGTTACATCGCCCTCATGGACGCCCAGCAGACCGGTGACCGCACGAGCGGTCGTGGTCTTGCCCGCGCCATTTGAACCAAGCAGCGCAACAACTTCGCCATCGGGCACCGGAATCGACAGACCCCGAAGCACGAGGATGACGTCGTTGTACACAACTTCCAGATTAGAAATCTCGAGCATCAGCTCGTCCCCTTCTTGTTGCCAGCGCATCCGCTCATGTCGAGCGGCTACCTGATCACTATCACCTGATCAAACAACACGCCGGGGCCGGAACCCTGCTGTGCCAACCAATGAAGGTCTCCCACACAGCGGGGGTCCGTCCCCAGCGAATTACATCAGGACTCTGCTGATACGAAGCAGGGCTCGGTGAACTCGTACGCTGCGGCCGGAGCCGAAGTGAACGGAGCGAAGCCTTCAACGGCGGTGAGGCCGGATCCTGCGGTGCTCTTGTCATCGAGGGCTGCGTAGTCAGCCAGGCTTACCTGGTTGAAGGCGGCCAGGTCTACGTCGTAGAGGTAGGTCTCACGGATGATGTACTCGTTGGGGTTGCCGGTCCAGTTCTGATCCGGGGCGAGGCCCTGGAAGTCGACCTGAACTTCGGTTGCAGCCTGCACAACGCCGGCTCGAGTCATGTCGCCATTGGCGGCGGCCTGCTCAAGAACGGCCCGGGCGAACATGCCTTCGGTCCAACCCCAGACGTAGACGTCTTGGATGAGATCGTCGGGACGAGCCTCGGTCATGGTGGCGATCATGTCCTGCATACCTGGCGTGTCGTTCGAGTCGAACAACGAGCTGTAGGTGCTGTGGGTGTAGAACTGATCAAGAGCCGGGCCGAGATCGCCACCCAGAAGGGCGGGGCTGTAGGACGGGCTGTTACCGCTCCAGAAGGCATCGAAGCCCTGAGCAGCAGCACCACCGAAGATTGCGCCGAGGTCGGCGGGTCCGGAGGTGATCCACACCATGGTGGCGCCGGAGCCCACGAGCTCGCTGATAACACCGGTCTGGTCCTGGCCCGGGGGAACCTGGGCTTCACCGTCGTAGACAACCTCGATACCGAGGGCGTCGGCGGCAAGCTTGGCGCCAGCGGCACCGTCCTGTCCGTACTCACCCGGGTAGCTAAGAACGGCCAGCTTGGCTTCCTTGCCTTCGGCTTCGACCTTCTGCTGCAGGTACGCAACACCGTTCATGCCTTCGATGCAGTAGTTGGCGTAGAGCTCGAAGTGAGCGCCACCGAAGTCGGGGTCGGCCCAACCGGAGTACCAGCTCAAGGGCACAACAACGAGATCGTCGCTGATGGCATCCTGGGCAATGGCGGAGTTGTGAGGTGAACCGGTGACCTGACTAATCATGACCACGCCGTCCTCGCTCTCCTGCGAGAAGTCTTCGTAGATCTCGATGGTCTTGGTCACGTCGTAGGCGTTGTCGATGACAACGGGCTCGACCATGCGTCCGGCGATGCCGCCTTCAGCATTGACCTTCTCCCAGAACACCAGCTGAGCCTCGGTAAGAGGTGTGGTGAGACCGGCGAAACGACCGGAAAGGTCAGGTGCGAGTCCGACGCGGATGGTGTCTTCGGTGACACCGTAGTCGGTGGCAATTTCCTCGGGCATTGCGCCGTCGTCGCCATCGTCGCCGCCGTCATCGCCATCGTCGCCACCGTCGTCGTCCGAGGACGCTGCGGTGGTTTCGGTGGCGCCGTCGTCGCCGCCGTCGTCTCCTGCTTCATCGCTGCCGCCGCACGCTGCAGCCACAAGGCTGAACGCGAAGAGCAACGCTAGTAAACGCTTCCATGTGCTCATAGTTTTGGGTTTCCCTCCCCTAGTTGGGTTTCACTTCGCAGTAGGGAACTGCGAGCGATTTGTTCGCCGGACCGGCATAAGCGCAGGCCCAGCAGTCGAATCCTTTTTACTTCAGATGGCTAGTAACTGAACGGCCATCCCTTCCAATAGTTACGTATCCTCAACCAAATACCGAACAGGCCGAGCGGCTCGGCGATCAAGAACACGACGATCAAGACGCCGTAGATCACAAAGTTCCATAGCGGAACCGGCAGCGGCCAGCCGAACGCCTGAGCCGAAGTGGCAATTGGGCCAAAGTCGTTGCGAGACCCGTCGGTCAGGAGGAAGCGAGCAATGGCTCCACCGACACCTGACCCTTCTGCGGCTTCGCTCTGAGACTCGGTAAGCCGTTCCACGAAATCGGGAAGCAGTTCAACGAAGAAGGTCCCCATGAGAGTTCCAGCGATCGTTCCCGCGCCACCGATGAGCAGAATGGCGATGAAGTCGACTGCGAGGAGCAAGCTCCACTCGGGCGGACCGACTCGAGAGAGGTTCACTGCGAACAGCGCACCGCCCACACCGGCATAGGCCGATGAGATGGCAAAGCCGAGCCGCTTGTACTCCCGCTCGGGGACACCCATGACCTCGGCCGCAACGTCACGGTCGCGGATTGCCTGCAGCGCACGACCCGTGCGGCTCCGCATCAGGTTCTTCGCTAGAACGGTGGCGAACAGTACGACACCGAGAAGGAAGAAGAACGACTTCTGACTGTCGCTCAGTTCAAGGAAGCCAAACCAGGTGCCGTCCTCGCTGAAGTTGATCAGCGGGTTGTCCTCGTTGCCGTCATTGCGACGCCACAGGCGGAACTCCAACGGAGGCCAGCGACGGCCAGACTCGGCATCGCCAGCGAACTCGGGCAGCATCACGCCGATGTGCTGACCGATGAACACCAGGCCAACCGTGACGATCGCGAGATACAGGCCGCGCACACGCACCGCCACCGGCGAGACAAGTATGCCGACTGCAGCGGCGGCGAGCCCTGCTGCCGGTAACCAAATCCAGATCGGCAGTGCGAGCCCACAGCGGGTGGTGCGTTCCAGAAGCCCGAGCTGAGCATGGAATGGAACACATGCCAGACCACCGGAGCCATCGCCGCCCAGGAGCACCGCGGCATAGGCCCCGACTCCCATAAAGAAGCTGTGACCCAGGCTGACCTGGCCGGTAACACCCACGAGAATGTTGATCCCGAGCGCGGCCACGCAGAAGATCAACATGTTGTTGAACGGTGACAGCCACGTGTTGCCAAGCAGGAATTTCGGGATAGCCGAAACTATGGGGACGTCGAGCGCCATGGCCGAAAGAAGCAACAGGGCGATCCCCACAGCTCCTTTCTGGAAGGCTGTTGGCAGAATGGCAGCATCCTCGGCATAGGAGGTGCGTAGAAGTGGTCGATTAAACGCCATGGGTCAGACCCTCCGAATCTCGGGAGTGCCGAACAGGCCGTAGGGTCGAACGAGAAGCACACCAAGCATGATCACGTACGGCACGATGGCCTGATAGCCAACACCCAAGAAGCTTGTGTAACCGGAGAGGTACTGGCCGGCCAACACTTCTGCGCTCCCGATGACGAGTCCACCGATCAGCGCACCGGTGACAGAATCAAGTCCGCCGAGGATGATCACGGGCAGGGCTCGGAACGCCAGCACCGGATGCAGGTCTGAGGAAACTGCGCCCTGCGGGCCGAAGGGAGCCATCGAATAGACAACCGCGCCGAGACATGCGAGAGCACCACCGATTGCCCAAGCGATCTGGAAGACGCGACCAACGTTGATTCCTTGAGCCATCGCCGCTTCCTGGTCGAAGGCCACAGCTCGCATGGCCACACCCAGCCGAGAACGATAGAAGAAGAACACCACACCGAAGCTGAAGGCAGCCGCGAGCACGGCGACCAAGTAACTGTGGTTGACGTTCGCGCCGAGGATCTCCCAGAAGTTTGTGCCCCACGGGAATTCCAACGAGCGAGCGTTGGGCGTGTTCACTGCGTCACGGTTGAACGCGGAAATCGCTACCTCGATGCCGAGGGTGATGATGGCGAGCGAGAACAACGGCTGCCCGACCATGGGGCGGATTGCGACTCGTTCCAGCACCATCGCGAGCCCGGCCGTTATGGCCATTGCGATCGCTAACAACAGAATCCAGACCATGACGCCCGGTCGGTCCTCGCCGTTCACAAACGGGTTGCCGAATGGCAGGAACGGGAACCCTGCGTCGTTGACCATGATCGACATGAACAGCGCACCAGCCATGGCAATACCGCCGTGCGCGAAGTTGAGCACCTGGGTCGCTTTGAAGACGATGACGAATCCAAGCGCTACCACGGCGTAAATACACCCCAGCGCAATCGCCCGGGTGATCGCCCCGGTAAACGTGGCCAACGCAGTGGCCTGAGCAAAGAACAACATCAGTACATGGACTCCACAAGATCGCCGAACAGGTCTTCCATGGCGGACCGCTTGAGTTTCATCGTTGCGGTCATTTCGCCATCTTCATGGTCAAGCTCCTTGGGAAGGAGACTGAACTTCTTGATTCCCTCGACCCGAGCAAACTTCTCGTTGGTGCGGTCGACCTCTTTTTGGATGAGGGCCAGAACTTCAGGCTTCTCGGTGAGGTCGCGGTAGGTCGTGTAGGAGAGGTTCTTCTTCAGCGCCCAGTTGCCAACGGTGTCGAGCTCGATGCCGATCAGGGCGGTCAGGTACTTGCGACGATCACCGATGATCATGGCCTCGTTGATGAACGGGCTCACCTTGAGAGTGTTCTCGATCTCCGATGGACTGATGTTCTTGCCGCCCGCGGTGATGATGATGTGCTTGATGCGGTCGACGATTCGAATGTGGGTGTCATCGACCCACTCGCCGACGTCGCCTGTCATAAGCCAGCCGTCCTCGGTAAAGGTTTCGGCGGTCTTTTCGGGCTTACCCCAGTATCCCTTGAAGACGCCGGCGTGGTTGCATTGGATCTCACCGGTGGTCGGATCGATTCGCAAGCCGTCTTTGCCCACCTGGGGATAGGGCTCACCGACGGTCCCGACCTTGACACGGCCCTGGAAGTTGGCCGTAGCGATAGCGGAGTTCTCGGTCATGCCATACAGCTCATAGATATCGAGCCCGATGCCCATGAAGAACTCGATCACCTCGGGGGCGATAGGAGCCGCACCGGTGCCGGCATACCGAACGCGTCGCATGCCGATTCGTTCCTTCATGGCCCGGAAGACCAAGAAGTTGAAGAAGAGGTAGACAGCCTTGGTGCCGGGTGTCCACTTTCCGCCATTGGCGGCCCGGGCCTTGCCGATGCGATCCGCGGCCTTCATGGCCTGGCTCAGGATGAGCTTCTTGCTTCGGCTGGCGTCGGCCCCGCGGATCACGATTCCTGCGTGCAGTTTCTCCCAGATTCTGGGGACCGCAAAGAAGAGCGTGGGCTGAATCTCGCGCAGGTTGGCAAACACAGCCTCGGGCGACTCGGCGTAATTGAGCACAACGCCGGCACCAACCAATGACCAGGTGGAGAACACGCGCTCGGCAACGTGGCACAACGGGAGGTAAGTAAGGGCCTGATCCTTGTGGCTCGGAGGTTTGCCATCGGGGGTTCGACCTTCGGCGTGAATGATCACGTCGATCGCGAACTCGGCGTTGGCATTGGTCAGCATGGCGCCCTTGGGCGGCCCGGTGGTTCCACTGGTGTACACCAGAGTCATGACGTCGTCGGCCTCAGCCGCAGCCATGCGTGCATCCAGCGCTCCAGGATTTGCGGCGCGGTGCTCCTTGCCCATGGCAACGAAGTCGTCCCAGTAGAGCAACCGATCGTCGGTGTATCCGCCGCGGACGCCGCGGGGCTCGGAGTAAATGATCTTCTCGACCGTCGGGAATGCGTCGCGGGGCTGATCGAGGACTTTGTCGATCTGCTCCTGATCTTCTGCGTAGTGAATCTTGGCGCCGCAGTCATTGAGGGTGTACTCGACCTCGGCGTGAGGGTTCGTGGGGTAGAGCCCAACGTTGATGCCACGAACCGCGACCGTGGCGAGGTCCATGATGACCCATTCGGCCCGATCTTCGGAGTGAACGCTGACCCGATCACCTACGTCGACACCGAGCGCCATGAGGCCGTGGGCGACGTCTGCCACCATGTCCCAGGTCTCTTCCCAGGTGAACTCGTGCCAAATGCCGAAGTCTTTGCCTCGCATTGCCAACTGGTCGGGCGCCTTGACCGCCCATTCCTTGGCCCGTGACGCCACCGTCGGGTGACCACCACGGCTATCGGCTGTGCTGGTTGCTGTCTCTACGACTGTCATTGGACTCCCCTCATACGCTGTGCTCCCTCTACATCGTTAAGCGGTCAACGATCTGACCAACAGTCTGCCAGATGTGTCACGCGACACATCGGACACCGCAAGATATTCACCGAATGCGTTTCCTGCAAAACGAGAGCCGGATGTCATCAATCGGTAATGGTGGGGTTAGACCCCCTAACTATGCGGCACTCGCACGAGTTGGCCCACCAACAGCAACTGCTAGTAGCCAGCGATTGGATCGATTTGGCCCTCTGGCTCAGACCCCGACACCCAACTTGCAACGTTGCGTTCGATGAATGCCGCCAATAGTGGGATTCCCATCTCGGGAGTGTTGCCGACATGCGGGGTAATCACTGCGTTGGAAATACCCCACAGTGGATGGTTCGACGGGAGCGGTTCGGGTTCGGTTACGTCGAGGGCAGCGCCGCCGATCACCCCCGACCGAAGGGCTTCGGTGAGTGCCTGATGATCGACCACTCCCCCTCGGGCAACGTTTACAAGCCAGCAATGAGGGGGCATCGCGTCGAACAGCTGCGCATTTGCGATGTGCCGTGTCTCCTCGGTTAGCGGCAGGGCCAGAATCACCGCATCAGCGTCGCGCACCGCGTCAAGTGCCTCGCTCTGTTCGACCACGCGGGTCGCTCCCGGCACGTTGGAGGCTGTGCGTTTGACGATAGTAATGTCGCACCTCCAACCTTGCAGAAGCGAGATAATCTCTCGAGCTATTCCGCCACCACCAAAGATGGTGATTCGACCGTCGACGAGCATGGTTCCAACCTGAGCTGACCAACTGTCGGTTCTGGCGTAGCCGACAGTGTTCCGAAGGCCAGCCACGGCCAGACCTATGGCGTGTTCGGCAACCGGACGGCTGTAGACATCTCGAGCACATGTCCAGACCAGGTCTGTTCGGCCGCGGACCGCCGGCAAATACGGCTCGATTCCGGCAAATGGCAACGCAACCCAGCCCAAATGAGGCATCCGCTCCACATATGCGGCCACCTCTGATGCCCTCGCGGGGTCTGCCCAGACCAAAGCCGAAGCCTCCTCGGCTGACGCAAGCCTGGCCCCGCCAGCGACGACCGCTTCGGAGAGCGACTCGACCCGCCCGGAGTCCGGAGCTACATGAACGAGCGATCTCATGAACTCAATCTACTGACCGAGCATCTGATCCAAATCCGCAAGAATGTCATCGATATCTTCGATACCGACGCTTAGCCGCACGAGATCATCGGGCACCTCAAGGGCAGACCCCGCTGCACTGGCGTGGGTCATGACGCCGGGATGTTCGATCAGGCTTTCCACCGCGCCGAGGGATTCTGCGAGAGTGAACAGTTTTGCGCTCTCGATGATCTTCATGGCCGCGTCTCGGCCACCGGCTGCGCGGAATGAGACCATGCCACCAAAGCCGCTCATCTGTCGTGCCGCTATCGCATGGTTGGGATGAGACTCAAGGCCGGGATACAGCACCGAGGACACCGCTTTGTGACGCGAGAGCATCTCAACCACCGCGGCGGCATTGCTGTTGTGACGGTCCATCCGAACCGCAAGAGTTTTGGCGCCTCGAAGTGTGAGGTAGCAGTCCCAGGGACCCGGGACTGCTCCGACTGCGTTATTGATGAAGCGCAGGTGTGTCTCGAGCTCGGAGTCGTTGGTCGCAATGAAACCGCCCACAACATCGCTGTGTCCGCCGAGATATTTCGTGGTCGAATGCACGACGGCGTCGGCCCCGTGGCGCAACGGCTGTTGGAGGTACGGCGTCGCAAAGGTGTTGTCGACCACGAGCATGGCACCCTTGTCGTGCGTCAGCGCCGCAAGCGCTTCGATGTCAACGATGTTCAGAAGCGGGTTCGTTGGGGTTTCGGCCCAAACAATTTTTGTCGCCGGATTCCAGTTGGCCGCCACGGTATCAAGGTCGTTGAAGTCGTTGGCCGAATAGGTGATGCCAGCCTTGCCAAAGACCTTAGAAATTAGTCGAAACGTGCCGCCGTACGCGTCGTTGCCCAGCACGACGTGGTCGCCTGGCTCGAGCTGGCGGAGGATCGCGTCCTCTGCCGCCAGGCCACTGGCGAACTGCACGCCGAATGCAGCACCCTCGAGTGACGCGAACGCGGTCTCCAGAGCTGTTCGGGTTGGGTTGCCAGTCCTTGCGTACTCGTATCCGCTGTGCTTGCCGACGGCTTCCTGAGCAAAGGTTGACGTCTGAAAAACCGGCACCGTGACGGCGCCGGTGATCGCCTCGGGGTCCTGGCCCACGTGGATAGCACGAGTGGAAAAGCCGAAGCCTTCGTTGGAGTTCTGGTCGGTCATGTGAAGGTCCTTAGGGCGTTAACCCGTGAGTGAAATGGTCTAGAGCGAATCGGTGGAGAGGAAGGAAATGAGATCGGCCCGCGAGAGCACCGTGCTGGGTCGACCGCCATCGAGGACCAACACCGCGCTCACTTCGTCCAGAAGATGGACGGCGCGTTCGACCGACTCACCGATGCCGATCGTTTTCAAACGTGGCTTCATCACGTCGCCAACCGCACGGTCGAGCACGCCGGGATCACCGAAGGCGGCTTCCATCGTTCTCAGTTCGTCGATCGTGCCAAACACCTCGGCATTCGCCAGCGGCATCTCGCCCTGAGCCACCGGAAGTTGGCTGACACTGTGCTTGTGCATCAGCAGAATGGCGTCACGAACCGAGTCTTCGGGCTGTACGTAGACCAGGTTCGGCCGAGCGCCAGAATCGCGTGCTTCAAGCACTTCAGCCACGCCGGGGCTTCCCGAGCCCAAGAATCCGAAACTGCCCATCCATTCGTCGTTGAAGACGGTGCTCAGGTAGCCGCGGCCCGAGTCGGGGGTGAGGACCACGACGAGGTCATCCGGCCCCAACTCCGCCGCGACATCCAGCGCCGCCGACACTGCCGTCCCGCAAGAGCCACCGATAAGCAGTCCCTCTTTCTGAGATACCTCACGTGCGGTCAGGAACGACTGCGCATCCGATACCGGAATGACTCGATCAACAAGATCAGGGTTGTAGGTGGTGGGCCAGAAGTCTTCGCCGACGCCTTCAACCAGGTAGGGCCGACCCGACCCGCCCGAAAAGACCGACTCTTCTGGGTCTGCGGCGATGATCTGAATGTCGGGGTTCTGCTCTTTGAGGTAGCGGGCAACACCGCTGATGGTGCCGCCTGTGCCAGCGCCCGCAACGAAGTGCGTGATGCGCCCCTCGGTCTGAGCCCAAATCTCGGGACCGGTAGTCTCGTAGTGCGCCTCGGGATTCGACTGGTTGGCGTACTGGTTGGGACGGTACGCATTTGGCGTTTCCTTCACCAGGCGTTCCGCCGTGCTGTAGTACGACTGAGGATCGTCAGGAGCGACCGCTACCGGGCAGACCACAACCTCGGCGCCATAGGCCCGAAGCAGGTCGACCTTCTCGACCCCCACCTTGTCGGTCACCACGAAGATGCAGTTGTACCCCCGCTGTGCGGCAACGATTGCCAGTCCCACGCCGGTGTTACCACTGGTTGGTTCAATGATGGTTCCACCGGGCTTCAAAAGACCCGCCTTCTCGGCTTCCAGAATCATCTTTAAGGCGGGGCGGTCCTTGCTCGACCCGCCCGGGTTGAACACCTCGTACTTCACAACGACGGGACACGAGAGATCGGCACCCACTTGCTGCAACTGCACCATTGGCGTGTTGCCAATGAGATCCAGCACCGAGTTGGCTATTCCGGTCAGTTCGAGGTCTTTGCTCATTCGGGCTCCTTGGGGACCGTTGCTCCAACCCCGAGCGTAGTGGGTGTTATTCCCACGGCCGGTGTGTCAATGAACCGCGCCAGAACTACTTGGCTTTGACCTCGGTTTTGACCGGTGATTCCTCGGGTATGGGAACACCGCTGCCCATGTCGACCGCCTCCGAGATGCGATAACGGCCGCTCGGGTCTTGGGCAAGCCACAGCATCCCATCGCGACGTTCTGCGGCTCGCACGCCGAGCAGTCGACCGTCGCTGGCGAGGAGTTGCCGCGACGGGTGATCAACCGTGATCGCCACAGTGACCGGATCGCCATCGTTTACAGCCTTCACGCTGATGACCGAAGGCCCCTCACCCCGGATCTTCAATCCATTCTGGCGAAGACGCAGGTTGTGCTGAGCGAGCTCACCGAACAGTGGGGTGTCTTCGACGAACACCGTTCCAAGGTCGGCGTTTTCGGGTTCGGTCTGAAAACGGAACTCTTCTCGAAGCAGCGAGGAAACGACGCGGCGCCACTCGGGGTTGACCGGCTCCCCTTCACGGGGACCTCGGCGGCCCATCACCGAACGGCCATTCACCGACTGCACCGCCGACCGCAGAGCCTGTTCACCGAGCACGACCGGGCGCAAGAGCCAGATCCCCAGGAAGATCTCGAACAGCGCCGCCACCGCGATGGCAATGCCAAAGGCTGCGACCATTTTGACGCTGGACGCCAGCAGGCCAAGCCCGACAAGCGCAAGGACGCCAAGGCCGGCGACAGCGTGTCCACCACCAGATCTCATGGCGGTGGAAACGAAATTTGCTTCGGGTTCTTCTTCATTGATGATCATTCGAAGTAGGCCAATCTCAAAGAGGGTGATTCCGGTGGAAAGGACAAGGATCAAAACAGCGAGCTGACTGGACGTTGGGGAGGCGACGACCAAGTGGGCAATTCCGAGCGCCGCGGCGCTTGAGACCAGACGCAAAGCGATCGCCAGAATGCTGAGCCCGAGATCGCCGAGCAGATAGAACACAACCGCCCCGGCAAGCACGGCCAGCACACCAACAAGAATCCACACATCGGTGGAGGAACCGTTGGTGGTCGCCTCAGCGGACACGGGAAGACCTTCGAGCTCGACCGCAGCTGGGCTGTCGATCTCGCGCAGCGCTCGCACGGTTTGCTGTGTAAGGGATGATCGGGCCGACTCGGTGGGGTTGATGATTGCGGTGCGATCATCGATCGGAACCGCTTCACCTGCGGGAGTGACGAGCTCGCCGTCGACGAACCGGCCGGCGGAGGTGGCCACCCACCGCACGCCATCGAACCGACTTGCGCTCATAACCCATTGGGCGAAGTCTTCAGACGTACCACCGGACGCGGTGGCCCGGATCGCAGCGGCCGGATCGCCGCCGAGTTCATTGAGAACGACCGCTACTTGAGCTGACTGCTTTCCCGGGCTGCTTTCGGCGTCTATCAGCGCATTGGACGCGGTGCTCCTGGTAGCGACGAGACCCAACGCGAGCAGGATCGCAGCCACCGCGAGCACGACCGCGACCGGCAGATCACGGCCATCGGGAATGCGAATCGGAACCGACCGAAACTCAGTGTTGTCCGGGACCGATCCGCGGGTGGACAACAGCGGCGCCATCGTCGCCAGCGTTGCCAAGGCACCGCAGACGGCTCCAGTGAATATCGAGACCCCCGCAGAAGCGAGGCTGGTGAACAACGACACGATCATCACTACGCCGAGGACGCTCATCAGGATCGCAAGGTCAGGCAGTTGGCTTCTCACCGCCGCCAAGATGTTGTCGGCGGAGTCGTCGGTTGGTGGGTGTTTGAACCACGAAATGAGCCGGAAACAGAGCGTGGCGCCAACCAACAGCCCTACCAAGGCCCCTGGCACCACGGTGGTAGCGATGGTGCCGTCGAACTCGCCGGCCATGCTCGAGCCAATGAAGCCGCCCATAAGGGCCGCGAGTCCGGTGGAGACGGCTGCGCCCACGCCAACGACGGAGCCGTACAGCGCGGCCACTAAGAAACCGAGCACGATGAGCACCGGGACGATAGCGGCGAAGAGACCCACCCTGATGGTGCCCTCGACCTCTGAGTCATAGACCAACTGACCGCCGACCAGCAGTTCCCCGTCGCCGGTCTCGTCGGCGAGCTCGGCCAATCTTGCTTTCACAAAGTCAAGATCGTCTGCATCCGGAACGACCAGATGGATGACCGGCGGGCCACCGGGTAGAACATCAACAAAAGCCGACTCGACGCCAACGATGCCGCGCGCCGCGGGGAGCAGCGTCGATTCAATCTGGGGGTCAGAGCTCGAGATGCTCCGGAGCAACAGCGACACGTTGGGGAGTTCTTCGCCGCTCCAGCCCGATTCCACCCAGGGCTCTTCCGCCGCCGCAGGCCCGAGCCCGTTAACCATGAGGGCGAGGCCAGCGGTCAGCGCAAGGACGATGACCGCTACAACCGTGACGCGATGAGGTGGCCGCGGGGACGCTCCCAAGGTCTGCGAGTTCATCGTTGCCGTCTCCGACAGCTGAGACCGAGCCCATGTCCGACCGGTACACGGACCCACGGCAAACGCGTGACGCAACCACGAGACAGAAGATGCGGTGTCGCTGGAGGAAGCGTTCTCATCGGGCGGTCGAAAGCCTTGTTCGTAGAAGTGTTGGGATAGCAAAGTAGGGGCGCCTTTCGACACCACTCCGCTCGGCGTAGAAAGGTAGGCGATCCACCGCGTCAAGGGTCGGACCCCTCGCGGATTCGGTTTCGCAGGCTCCCGACGCCCCGGAAATCACCGGAGCCTCCGCCGGCCCCACCAAGCGTCGCTATGACGTTTGCAAGCAGTCCGCGAACGTGATGGGTAGGATTGCTTTACCCTCTTCGAGGGCCACATCAGCCCCAACGACGGGGTTACGCCAAGAAAGGGCTACATATGTCGGATCTACTAGAAGGAATCCTGTCCCAGCTCGGGGGCAACGGTTTGTCACAAATCGCCAGTGGACTGGGTGTCGATGAAGGCATGGCGTCTTCAGCGGTTGGCCTTGCTCTGCCGGCCATCCTCGGCGGGATGGCCAACAACGCCAAGCAGCCCGAGGGCGCGCAAAGCCTCGCAACTGCCCTCGACGATCACGATGACAGCATCTTTGGCCAGCTCGGGGACCTCCTCGGCGGCGGAGGAGTCGGCGCTGGCATCCTGGGCCACGTCCTAGGCCAGAAGCAGCCTGCGGTTGAACAGAACCTTGCCCAGCAGAGCGGCATGGATCTTGGCATGATTAAGAAGCTGCTGCCGATCCTTGCACCCCTCGTGATGGGCTACCTCAGCCGTCAGAAGAAGCAGAACAACCTGGGCCCGGCCGACATTGGCTCGATGCTCGGACAACAGCGCCAGCAGGTCGAACAGAAGTCCCCCGGACTGGGTGGCCTCGCCGCAATTCTCGACGCCGACGGCGACGGGTTCGGCCTCGACGATGTCATCGGTATGGCAACCGGCATGGCCGGAGGATCCACCGCCGCCGCACCTGCCCAAAGCAAGGGTGGCCTCGGATCGATCTTGGGCAAGCTTTTCGGTCGATAGTCCGTGCTTTCACCCACTCTCGATTCAGTTCGAGTGTTCCTCCACCTGCTTGCCGCCGGCGTGTGGGTGGGGGGACAAATCGTGGTGGCCGGCGTCGTCCCCGGCCTCCGCAAATCCAGCGGGTCCGAGGGCACGAAGAGTCTCGCGAATGGTTTTGCTCGGGTTGCCTGGCCCGCCTTCGGCCTCGCCCTTGTTACCGGAATATGGTCACTGCTCGCCCGCGACGGTCAGTCCTCCACCGCCTACAGCCTCACCTTCGGTGTGAAGTTCCTGCTCTATATCACCGCTGGCGCCGCCGCCATTGCCCACGCTCGAAGCTCGAACCGTCCCGTCATTGCTGTTACTGGTGCGCTCGGATTGATTTGCAGCCTGATCGTGCTGTTCCTCGGAACACTTCTCACCCACACATAAACGACTCCCTTTGATGTAACGGGCTGCCCGACAGCAGGCTGTTACCGTCATCACTTCGTCAACAGATAGGTCCTCGTGCAGGAACACCCACAGATACAGGAACGAAGAAGCGACCAAACAGCCGACCTTGTGGTGGTGGCGAATCGCCTGCCGGTCAGACGGGTCCAGGCAGACGAGGACCTAGACGAACAGTGGACCGTTTCACCGGGTGGCCTCGTCTCGGCCATGGCACCGGTGTTGGCCGACCGTAACCGATTCGCATGGGTGGGCTGGCCAGGAGACGCCGACGGCCCCACCGAGGCGTTCAACCACGAGGAAATGCGTCTCGTCCCGGTCCATATCTCCGAAGAGGAACACGAACTTCACTACGAAGGCATGTCCAATGGCACCCTGTGGCCGCTCTACCACGACAAGGTGGAGCCCTCAGAGTTCCACCGACACTGGTTTGATGGTCACCGCCGAGTCAACCAGCGGTTCGCAGATCTCGTATCGGAGAACGCCGCCGAGAACGCCACCGTCTGGGTCCACGACTACCAATTGCAGCTAGTTCCCGGCTACCTCCGTGCTCTGCGACCCGACCTCACCATCGGGTTCTTCTTGCACATCCCGTTCCCGCCTCCCGAGCTCTTTATGCAGATCCCGTGGCGGACCGAACTGACAACGGGCCTACTTGGTGCTGACCTTGTGGGATTCCAAACCCTCGAGGGCGCCAACAACTTTGCCCGGCTTGCCCGAACCCTCGATCTGGCCGCCGGCGAAACCAACGAACTGCTCACCCGCAACGGCCGTGACATCCACATCCGAGCGTTCCCCATCGGTATCGATGTCGAACGGTACAACGAAGGTGCCAACCGTCCAGAAATCACCGAACGAGCAGCCTTGGTCCGAAAGCGTCTAGGCAACCCAAAAAAGGTGCTCCTGGGTGTCGACCGGCTCGACTACACCAAAGGGATCGATGTCCGGTTGCGGGCGTTCAAGGAGTTGCTCGCCGAAGAGCGGTTCGGGCCCGGCGAGGTCATTCTCATTCAGGTAGCTCAACCGTCCCGAGACAACGTGGAGGCCTATGTTGCGCTCAAGGAACGCGTGCAAGGGCTCGTGGGCGAGATCAACGGCGACTTCGCCCGGGTCGGGGTACCACCGGTCCACTACATCCATCAGAGCCGAGACTTTGATGAGTTGATGTCGCTCTACCGGAGCGCCGACGTGATGATGGTGACCCCGCTTCGTGACGGAATGAACCTGGTGGCGAAGGAATACGTCGCCTCTCGTCATGACGATACGGGCGTTCTCGTGCTGTCGGAGTTTGCCGGTGCTGCCGACGAGCTGACCGAGGCGTTGATCGTAAATCCCTACGACATCGACGGCGTGAAATCAGCCCTCATGCGGGCCGTGGCAATGCCGGCTGATGAAGCGGCAGAACGTATGGCAGCGATGCGGGCGAAGGTCGAAGAGAACCATGCCACGCGTTGGGCAGAATCGTTTCTTACCGCATTGCGCGATGTAACTCGACGTACCCCGTCGGGACCAAGCAAACGGCAGGGTGAAACTACGGGGTGATCAACACCTTCGGGGGCCCCACCGTTTTGCGAGCCCCGGTTTCAAAGACCGTCTGCAGCTGGTCGAGGTCGGCTGAATCTTGTAGAAGCGGACGCACCCGGAGACGGTCCTCTTCCATGAGCGACTGAACCCTGCGAAGGTCATCGACGTTGTACCCCAGCGATACCCGAAAGTCCGCCTCGCGACTGAGCAGGGCCGTGACCGAAAGATTGTCGATGCGGTCACCCACCCCGACTGCAACGATGACGCCTCCGCTCGAAACCAACGAGAGTCCTGCGGTGAGTGCCTCGGCAGTATCGACACAGGTAAAGACGATGTCGGCGCCCACACCATTGGTGGTATCGGCGAGCCAGTGGTGCAGGCTGTCTTCTACCGAGGTGAACGCGGCATCGGCGCCGAGATCACATGCCAGTTCGTTTCGTGCCGCTGAGGTATCGACCGAAACTACGTGGGCGGCTCCCGCCAACCGGGCAAGCTCGCTGGTGAGAAGACCGACGGTCCCACTGCCAACGACCACCACGACGTCACCAAATCGAAGTCCGCTACGAGCAATGGCGTGGGCCGCGACAGCAGCGGGTTCGATAAGCGCTGCATCTCGGGATGAGATGGCGTCGAACACCGGCACGACTCGACGGGCATCGGCGACGGTGTGAGTTGCAAATCCCCCGTGGGTGGCGCTGAGTGGATCGAGGCCAACGATTTGTTCAAGCACCGTCCGACAGTTCTGCGTGCGCCCCACACAGCACGGCGCGCAGATACCGCAGGAGGAAGACACCCCGGCTACCACCCGTTGCCCCTCGAAGCGGTCGACGACCCCGGCACCGACGGCCACCACCTTGCCGGTCCATTCGTGCCCAAACCACGCGGGGGTTGCCACCGCACCCATCTCCCATGCTCGACGGTCCGAACCCCCGACGCCACACGATGCGATCTCAACCACGACCTGCCCCGCTTCCGGAGTGGGGTCTGGAGCGGAAACAATCTCGACGAGTCGAGGTTCGGTGAGCTGAGCGAAGCGCATGACGATCAGTGAATCGGTTCTGGGCGGAGGGTGTCCAGTACGTCGAAGAAATCGGGGAAGGTTTTGCCCACACACTCAGGATCGCGAATTTGGATGCCAGGGTGCACGAGGCCCAGCAATGCGAAGCTCATCGCCATTCGATGATCTTCATATGTTGTCACCGCTCCTGGCCGCGGCCGACCGGGATAGATGATCATGCCGTCGGCAGTCTCCGCGGCACGCACCCCTCGGCGGGAGAGCTCGGTGACAACGGCTCCGATTCTGTCGGTCTCCTTCTTGCGAATGAAGCCGATGCCGGTGATCTCGGTAGGTGAGTCGGCGAACGTTGCAACGACGGCGAGCGTCTGGGCGGTGTCGGAGATGTTGCGCATATCCACCTCGACTCCTCGCAGGGAACCTGTGCCTCGAACCTCGGTCGAGGTAGCGGTCATGGTGACGGCCGCACCCATCTGTTCAAGAACCTTGACAAATTCCAGATCGCCCTGGGTCGTGTCTGTTCCCAGCCCATTGATCTTCACCCGCCCTCCGGTGATGGCGGCGGCAGCAAAGAAGTACGAGGCCGCCGAAGCATCGGGTTCGATGCAGATGGTGGTGGGTTTGTAGTCGGCAGGAGCGACTCGAAACTCCCGGTACTCGGGGTGGGCGTCAACCTCGACGCCAAAGGCCGCCATGGTCTGAATCGTCAGGTCGACATAGGGTTTGGAGACCAGCTCGCTGGCAATGCGCATATAGATGCCCTCGGCGGTGCGAGGTGCAGCCATCAGCAAGCCCGAAAGATATTGGCTCGAGGTCGATCCCTGAACGACGACGGCCCCACCGGTCAACCCTCCGCCTTGCACGGTGAGCGGCAGCGATTCGCCATCGATGTCGGCGCCGAGTGCCCGAAGCTTGTGCACGAGCTCGGCGATCGGACGATTCCTGAGCTGGTTTGCGCCGTCCATCCGATACGGGCCGGGGCCGAGACAGAGTGCAGGCAACAGGAACCGGCTTGTGGTACCCGACATCCGCACGTCGAGGTCGGCTGGGCCGGCCGGAATTTCGCCGGTGGCGTTGGTCACGGTGATGGTTCGACCTGCCGGGTCGGCCCATACCGAAAGACCCAAACTAAGCAGCGATCCCACCATTGCAATGGTGTCGTCGGCGAAGAGTGCTCCCTCGAGACCCGACGTACCCGACGCGAGCGCGGCACAAATAAGCGCTCGGTTGGTGTGGCTCTTTGACCCCGGCACCATCACGGTGGTGTCTGGCGGGCGCAGCAGCGGAGCGATCGTTCGCAACGTAGTAGTAGTCCTTGTAAGTCTGTCTGGGGCGTCAGTCTACAAGCGACGAGCTACCGCTCAGTGAGGCGCAGATGATCCCCGAGCGCAAGACGGGCCGTCCTCAATGCCCTCTTCGCTTCGGTCAAGATTTCTTCCTTGTGGGCAAGCTCAGCGGTGAGCTGTGCGACCTTGGCCTCGGCCGCCTCGGCACGGGCCAAGGCGTCGACGAGTTCAATATCGATCTCGGCAGCAGGATGCTCGTTGTCCGCGGCGGGAGCGCTGCGATCCAACCACGATGAACCGCCCACGTTTGCTGCGGTCTTGCGGGCCCTACCGATGAGACGCCCGAGCTTGTCGCCCGCCGCCTCTGTTGCCATCAGCCGCGAATTGCGTCGCCGGTCGCAGGATCAAAGAAGTGCATGCGGGATGCATCGATCGCGATCGTGAGCGGCGAGCCCATGCGAGCTCGGGAGCGAGGGCTGAAGCGACCGACGTAGATGGTGCGGCCCTGGTCGTCCTTGGTTTGTTCGATGGCATCTTCACCTTCGAACTCGGCATCCATGATCGAGAAGGGCTCTGCATCGAGGGGGAAATGCACGATGATCTCTGACCCGAGTGCTTCGATGAGTGTCGTCTCGGTGTTGAGCTTGAACTCGTCCGGGACCGCCTCGGTGGCCAGCTCTGCGTCAGACAGATCCTCGGGCCGAATTCCGATCACGATTTCTTTACCCGCATAGCCGGCGAGCGAAGGATGCGCCGCGACAAGAGCCTTGTCGACGCCGACCGACTGGGAGCCGAACTTGACGGTAAGATCGTCGCCCGACCCAGACAGCGTCGCCTTCATGAGGTTCATCGATGGTGAACCAATAAAGCCGGCGACGAAAACGTTTCCTGGCTTGTCGTACAGGTTTTGGGGCGTGTCGACCTGCTGCAGGAACCCACGCTTGAGAACCGCCACGCGGTCACCCATGGTCATAGCCTCAACCTGATCGTGGGTGACGTAGATGGTGGTGACGCCGAGATCACGCTGCAGGCCGGCAATCTCTGCCCGCATCTGGACACGCAGCTTGGCATCGAGGTTGGAGAGAGGCTCGTCCATAAGGAACGCCTTTGGCTGACGAACAATGGCTCGTCCCATGGCGACCCGCTGTCGCTGGCCACCGGATAGCTGGCCGGGCTTGCGGTCGAGGTTCTCGGTGAGGTCGAGGATGGCGGCCGCCTTGCGAACCCGCTCCTCGATTTCCTGCTTGGGCACCTTGGCCAGTTTCAGAGCAAAGCCGATGTTGTCGGCGACCGACATATGGGGATAGAGGGCGTAGTTCTGGAAGACCATGGCGATGTCACGGTCTTTGGGGTGCACGTCGTTGACCACCCGGTCACCGATGTAAAGCTCGCCTCCACTGATGTCTTCAAGGCCAGCGACCATGCGCAACGCAGTGGACTTGCCACAGCCGGACGGACCGACCAGCACCAGGAACTCGCCATCGGCAATATCGATGTTGAGGTCAGTGATTGCGTGATACCCGTTGGGATACACCTTGTTGACGTCTTTCAGAACGACCTGAGCCATGGTTCTCTCTTTCCCCTTTTGATTGAACGCTACGCAAAGACTAGCACCGGAGCCAATAACCACCCCAAGCCGACCCAACCATCACCGTATGGGGTGTTTCACCTCTGAGAGCGTTCGCACCATACGATGTACCCTGACGGGTTGAGAGGCGACGTGGGACGGGAGATCGCAGGCGTGGAGCGCGACAGCAATACATCGGGTGGAAAAGAGATCGAGCTCAGCGACTTTGAGGCGATCGCGCCATGGTTCGGCTTCCCGCGCTCGAACGCATCCGCCGCTCCAGTAGATGGGACCCCCCGTGATCGGGGGCCAGTAACGGTACAGACCGTGCCCGAAGGCCGGTGGTCCAATGACCATGTTGAACGCCTTCTGAACAGCACTCCGACCGACGAACGCGACACCAGCGGTCTCGTGCCCGTCATTTCGATTACCGAAGACCCTGAAGGAAATCGGCAGGTGACGTCGCTCCGCACCGACGCACCGCGGTTCCAGGAACGGCTCGATTTCCGCACGCCGCCCCCATGGAATGAGGGTGCCGGTGTGGCCTTGGCCGCCTCCAATGCGGTCCAAAAGGCACACTCGCTCGGGTTGCGCCATGGTGCCCTTCAGCCCAACGACATCATCGTTGCCGGCTCCGAGCTCGCAGTAGCGGGGATGGGTCTCAGCCTCAGCGGCACACCCGAAGAGGGTCTTGCCATGGCTCCCGAGGTTGCCCGCAGCGGCGTTCCCACCGTGCCCGGCGACGTCTATAGCCTGGGTCTACTACTACAAGCCGGAACCGCCGACGATCCCAATACGCCGGAAGAGATCAAGCAGGTCATCGCCGACGCGACCACCGAGGACGTAGGCGACCGCATTCCAAGCGCATTGGCGTTCTCGGAGCGGCTCTCCGAAGCCGGCGGTGCCTCAATGCGGGCCTACACCCCGATGAGTTTTGCCAACTCTCCCCTCGTGAACGGCGGTGGCATGGCCGCCGCGGTCGAAGCGCCCGTCGCCGCAGCTGCAACCCAGGCGGCTCCCGCTACAGCTGCGACCGCTACTGCTGCGGAGTCTGCAAACTCGACAGGAAAGATCCTGCCGTGGATCGTTGGTGCTGGACTTGCCGGCGTTGTTGGTTTCGGGCTTTGGGCCGCGGCAACCGGGAGCAATTCGGCCACCACTGCTCCCACCACTGCTCCCACCACAGTTTCGACTACCACAGCCTCAACTACCACAGAAGCCCCGTCGACCACTGCGACGCCCACCACAGAGACGCCAACCACAGAGACGCCAACCACCAGCGACGGTTCCACGGCGACAACAGTCCCGGCCACCACGTCAACCACGACAGCTACAACAACTACGACACTGCCCCGACCCCCGGCCGTCGATGCAACACCTATTGAAGATGCCGGACTGGAGCTTCTCCATGGGTTGGAACAGCCTCCGGTCGATGCCTACCTCGACGGCGAGCTACTCGTTGCGGGCTTCGAGCCCGGCGAGATCGCCGGCCCGCTCGCTCTGGATGGCGGCGACTACGACCTTCAACTGTTCGCTGCTACCGACAATCCTCCGGCTACCGCCCTCGACCGCGACGATGATCCGATCGCAACTGAGACGGTGAATCTGTCCGGTTCCCCCGAGACCGTCGTCGTCGGATCCGACGGCGCCGATGGCGTGCAATTGTCCACCTTCGTTGACGATCTCTCCGAAGTTGGCGCGGGTGAGGGCCGAATCTCACTTCGAAACCCAACCGACTCAACCATTCTGGTGAGCCTCGATCCCCAACCCTTTATGGAAGGCCAGGCGATCGAACGCCAAGCGGTGTCCCCCGGAGCGGTGTTCGCTCGAGATCTCCCGGCCGGGGACTATCGGGTCTTCGTTACTCAAGAGAACGGTGAGGAACTCTTGAGCACCGTCGTTTCCAATACCGAGGGCGAGGTCACCGCGGGCACGTTCCTCGCCGACGGCTCGACCCGACTGGTGTTTCAGCGCACGGGCGGACTCGGAACGCCACCGGCCGGCATCCCAACGGGAACCAGCGGACTCTTGCCTGGTTCCAACGACCCAGTGCAAGGTCTGCTCATCGCAGCGGCTGGCTCGCTGGGACTGTTCGCCCTCATCGGCCGGGAACGCTTCCGTCGCTCAGAGGTTCGCTGAGTTGCCAGAGCAACTGACGTTTCGCCACTTCGGGGCGGCGTATGCGATGGCGATTGCATTGCTCATCCTCCTTCCGGCCGCCACCGTCGAAGGTGGTCCGCTTCAGGTAGACGTTCGGTCCGGCGTGACCGCCGAGTCAATGGACCTGGCATTCGAAGACCAAACCGGAGATCACATAGCTCCACCGACCACGCCGACGACAATTCCAAGCCGTCCGGCCGCCTCACCGGTAGTTGCTCCGGCTCGCGATAGCGCCCCGCTACGGGTCTCGATCCCTCGGATCGGGATCGACGGCCCAATCATCCCAGTGGGAATTGCGGCCGATCGGCAACTGGACGTTCCCTTTGCTCAAACGGCTGGCTGGTACGAGCACTCGTCGTTGCCGACCGAACGGGGTGCGTCGGTGGTGGCAGCCCACGTAGATTTTGACGGTCAGCCAGGATTGTTCTTCAACCTCCGTCTGGCGGCGGTGGGGGATGTGATTCACCTCGAGAACCCCGATGGCACAACGCTGTCCTATGAGGTCAGCAGCGTTGTTCTGTACGACAAGACCGATCTTCCCAGCGAGGATCTCTTCCGGGCATCCGGCGACCATGCACTGCACCTGGTGACCTGCGGCGGAACGTTCGACCGCTTCGAACGCAGCTATCGGGGCAACCAGGTCATAACGGCCCTACCGGTGTCCTAGGCCAGGACCGCACCTACCCGGGTTCGATCAGGTCCAGGTTCTGCTTCATTCGCAGGATTCGCTCAACGCTGAGATCGATCCGTTCCTCGGTGAGCCGGCCCGATTCTAAGGCCTCAGTGATCCCAGCGACCGCTGCTCGCAGGTCCGGCGGCACCAGCAGGATGTCAATACCTGCCTCGATCACGAGGACAGCAAGCTCCGCTTCGGCAATCCCATCCAGTGCCCTCATGTCCATCGCATCGGTGAACAAGACACCCCCAAACCCCAGTTCGGATCGAATCAGCTCGTCGGTGAGGCGGGGCGAAATGGTGGCCGGCTGATCAGCCCCCAGACTGGGGACGGCGAGGTGTCCGACCATCATTGCATCGACACCGGCGTCGATCGCATCCAAAAACGGTGGAAGATCAACGGTTCGCCATTCCTCTTCGCTGGAAGTGACCGTTGGCAAGAACTTATGGCTGTCCACCTCGGTCGCTCCGTGCCCCGGCCAGTGCTTAGCGACCGCTCCCACTCCCCCGAGTTGCAAGCCGTCGATCGAGGCGGAAACCATGTCGCCAACGACCTCGGGGTCAGAGCCATATGAGCGGTTGCCGATCACTCCAACATCGGACCGCACCACATCGGCTACCGGAGCGAAAACGACGTTGATGCCGATTGCCTTCATCTGCGTGCCGTTCAGCGCCGATGTTGCGAAGACTGTTTGAGAACTCCCCGACAGCGATCGGGCCGACGCCACATCGGTGACGCCTTCACCTCGAACCCGTCGGACCCGACCCCCTTCCTGATCTGCCGCGATCATCATTGGCACGAGTCCATTGTCCAGCGCCACAGTCTGCAAGCCCGCGCTGAACTCTTGGATCTGGGCGGGAGACTCCACGTTGGGCCCGAGGTACATAAGACCACCGAGTCGATACGCCGCCACCATCTCGGCCGGAGTCGAGAAGCCACCGAGCGATTGGTTGTAGCTGCTGTCCAGCGAACTCACGGTGTCGATCCCGGTCCCACGTACGACGGGCATCAACATTTGGCCAATCTTGTCCTCCCGTGACATCGAGGCGACCAGCTCCACAACCGGATCGACCGTGGTGGTTGTCGACTCCGTCGTCGTGGTCGTAGGCGCGGCCGTGGTCACCGTTGTTTCTGGCGCCGCTGGCGTGGCGGTTGTGGCAGTGGCCGTCGTTGTGGCGACCGCGGTAGTGGGGGCCACGTCGGGCGAAGTCGTGCTACAGCCGGCCGCGACCAGGAGCACAACAACGAGGACAAGAGAGCGCACCGACGAAGGGTACTTCTCCGATAGAACAGGGACGTGGCACCACGCACCGACTGGAGTCAGCTCTTCGCAGAGGAAACTGCCAAGCCGTATTGGTCTGAGCTCCAGGCCTTCGTGGCACAGGAACGCGCCATAGGCACGGTTCATCCCCCTGAGGACGACGTTCTGGCCCCGCTGTCCATTACGCCGTTGCACTCGGTGAGGGCGGTCATCTTGGGTCAGGATCCATATCACGGACCCGGCCAGGCCCACGGCTTGTGTTTTTCGGTGAAGCCACCCACCCCGATTCCCCCCTCCCTCCGCAACATACACACCGAGCTCGAGTCCGATCTCGGCCTTCCGAAGCCGAACCACGGATCACTTACACGATGGGCGCAGAATGGCGTTCTCCTCATCAACACGGTCATGACGGTGCGGGAGGGGGAGGCCAACTCGCATCGCAAACGCGGGTGGGAAAAGTTCTCCGACGCGATCATCGACGCCGTAAACGCCAAGCCCGAACGGGTGGTGTTCATTTTGTGGGGAGCCGCGGCCCAGAAGAAAATGGACCGGCTAAACCTGGAGACTCATCGAGCGATCGTCTCGGTCCACCCGAGCCCGTTATCGGCATCGAGGGGATTCTTTGGGTCGCGTCCGTTCAGCTCTACCAACCAGCTGTTAGCGGAGGCCCAGCAGGACACTATCGACTGGCGACTGTAGCCAGCCTGGTTTCTCACCTGGTCTATGCAGTCTGAGCTATGCAGCCTGGTCGAGCTCTACTTGACCTCGGCGAGCTGCCTTTGCCTGGGCCAACGCCACATCGGCCCGGCGCAGGAGAGTCTTGTACTGGCCGAACTCGCGGGCATTCCGAAGCTTCTCAGCCCGAATGCGGGCGGCGGCATCGGTCTTTACCTCGGCAAGCTCCTTCTCCAGGGCGGTGATCCGACGGAACTGGCTAGAACTGGTTCGTTCCACCCCGTCCAAGCGATCACGCTGTTTGCGAGTCAGCACCAGAGCAAGAGCCCCACCCAGTGCCAAGCCGATGATTGCGCCCAATAGAAACACGATGAGAAGGTCCCTTCCTATGCAGGCCTCGCACCTGCTTCAACAGGGACCTTAGTACCCGTGAGAGCGATGGATGCGGACCCCTGAACACGCAACTGAGAAGTTGCTGTGGCGAACGCCCCAGCTGCTGTTAGGGCCGGTCACCCACGTCGGGTCCGACTTCTCGAGTCTTTTTGAGTTCGAAGAATCCGGGCACGCTCATTACTTTGACCATGCCATCCCAAAGATCCAAAGCCGCTTGACCTCGAGGAATCGGTGTCATCACCGGACCGAAAATGGCTGCCTGACTCTGGTCGGGGTAGGTGAGAGCGATGATCGGCGTTCCCACATCGTTTCCTACGAGCGCGAGTCCGGCGGCAGTTTCGCTCTCGACTGCGGCATCAAACGCAGGGTCGTCGAATGCTGCGGCATGAGTTGGATCGATGCCGGCCGCAGTGAGAAGTTCGCCTGCGTCGAATTCGAGAGACTTGTCGTGATGGATTCGACGAGACATCTCCCAATACAAGTCCTTGAGAGTGGCGTCCCCTTCGGCCGCCCGAACCGACTCGGTCACCCGGAGAAGATTGTGGGTGAATTGCAGTGCCTCGTGGTCGCTTTCGTTCTTGATCTTCAAAGAGATCGAGCGGTAGTGAATATCTAGATCCCGGTGCGGGGCAACCTCTTCAACCAGCCAACGGCTCGTTATCCAACACCAGGGTCAAATAGGGTCAAACCACTTGTCGACTCGAATCGTTTCGCTAGAAGCCATGTTCGAACTCTAAGGGCAGATCGTCGAGACGCAGCTCATCGAAGAGGGCACGTTGCCGAGCGTCGTCTTTTCCTGCCATCCAATGGGCTCGACAACGAAGGTCGTAGGAAACTTCGGCCAACGTCTCGCCCGTGTCTCCAACGACCTTTAGCTCGCCGTCGTACACCTGACGACCGTTGACCAAGCGGGCGTTGTGGGTGGCACGCTTCCCACAGAAGCATCGGGCCTCGACCTGCAGTTCGTTGCGGGCATCGGCCATTTCCATGAGTCGCTTGGAGCCGGGGAAGAGCTCGCCCTGAAAGCTGGTGAGCAGTCCGTAAGCGAAGACGTCGATTCGAAGTTCGTCGACGACCCGCGCCAGCTGATCGACCTGGGCTGGCTCGTAGAACTGGGTCTCATCACACACCACCGCATCCAGTCCGGGACCGGTGCGGTGTACCGATGCGATCATCCGGTAGACGTCGACGGTTGCATTGATAATCTCTGCCTCGGCCTGAATTCCCAGACGACTGGAAACGACGCCTTCGTTTCGGTCTAGCTGTGTGATCAGCAAGCACTGGAGCCCACGTTCGGTGAGGTTGTAGTGAACCTGCAGCGCCTGTGTGGACTTTCCCGATCCCATCGTCCCGAAGAAGAATTGCAACTCTGCCACGTCTGAAACCTAGCCCATTTGTCCCCCGGGCCGAGCCTTCGAGTCGTTCGAGTTGAGATGGGAGTCAGAGGGCCGTGGAGAGCGGTCCCCATTTCGCCTTTCGAGCGTCCGGGGTAGTACTACTAACATGAGCGGAGAGCACAAAGGGATGGAACCGACTGAGGGGGCGGATGGCCACGTGGTTGACCTAGGCATTGATGGCGTCGAAGACGCCATAGAGATTGGTCGGGGAGGTTTCGGCGTCGTTTACAAGGCGACCGAGACCGAACTGGGCCGATCCGTTGCGGTCAAAGTGCTTTCCAACGAGGTAGACGAACAGGCTCGCAATCGTTTCGACCGAGAGCGTCGGGCGATGGGAGCCCTGTCGGGCCACCCACACATCGTGAACGTCTTTCACACCGGTGTCTCGGCTTCCGGATCCCCCTACATCGTGATGGAGTACCTGTCGGGCGGAACAATGACCGATCAGCTCCGGCGAAACGGCGCGGTGCCGTGGGCGGACACGCTTGTGATCGGCGTTCAGTTGGCAAGCGCGCTGGAAACTGCCCACCGTGCCGGTGTTCTTCATAGAGACGTGAAGCCCAGCAACGTTTTGCTCGATGCGCACGACACGGCCAAACTTGGCGACTTTGGTATCGCTCGGCTGCACGGTGGCCCGGAAACCAAGAGCGCCATGATCACCGCCAGTATCGCCCACGCCCCGCCGGAAGTGATCAGCGGCCAGCGACCCGATGCCCGCAGCGACGTCTACTCCCTCGCTTCCACAATGTTTCAACTTCTTACGGGAACCCCGGCGTTCTCTCGAGCGACCGACGAGTCTTTGGTTCCGATGTTCGCAAGGATTGCGAGCGAACCAATTCCGAACCTTCGAGCGTCGGGCACACCCGACGCGGTGGCCGACGTCATGGAAAAGGCCATGGCAAAGCTGCCCGACCAGCGCTTCGCAACGGCGATCGAATTCGGGCGGGCCCTCAACCGTTGCCAACAACGGCTGGGCATGACGCCGACACCGCTCATGGTCGAGGGCGAACCATCTCTGCCCCAACCGAATCGAGCCGCAGCGACCACCACCATCCAACGGCCAACGGCCGCACCGGCACCCACACCTCCACGCCAACCGGCACCGACGCCGGCTCCAACCAGCGCTCCAACTCCCCAGAGCCCGCCCTCGTTTCCTGCGCCCGAGCCTCATCCCCGCCAAGTAGGCCCAGCACCAACACCGGTTCATGCGTCGCTGACTCCCCCTCAGCCCGCCACCAACACCAATCTGCTGATCGGTGGAGGAATCGCCGCAGCAATCATCCTGCTGGCGGGTGTGCTGGCGTTCAATGGGTTGCGGGACAACTCAACCGACAGCGCAAACTCCAGCACCACAACAGAACAAAACCAGCTCGCCGATATCGGAGAAGCGACCACGACCACCACGGCGCCGACGACCACAACCACGATTGAGACAACCACCACGGTGGAGCCGACCACAACGCTTCCTCCCCCACCCCCTCGTCCGTTCTTCGCGGCCAACTTACCGCTCCTTCCCGAAGCAGAGATCTATGACGACTACCGACGCGTAACACCGCTCAGCAGCGGGTTTGAGTTTCGGGCCCCGCGGTCGTGGGGAAACCAACAGAACCTGGACGAGCAAGTGTTTGTCAGTCCGTTCGTCAACCTTCCAGAAGGCGATAACCGGGCGATCGGCGGCGTCTTCGTTTCTGCATCGAAGGGCTTTGGCGTCTTCGACGGACCCGGATTCTTGGCCCTCCTCAAAGAGAGCCTCGAAACACAAGACGAGTGCACGACCGTCGACACCATCGATTATGAACTCCCGCTGTATTCGGGACTGCTGGAAGTCCTGAGCTGTGAAGACCAAGGCGGTCCGTACGCCGCCATGATCCTGGTGACATCGAACCAAGAGCGAGACGTCTATCTCATCTCGGCGGGTGAAGCCGTTTCCGAGGCCGACCTGTTGGCGGTCGAGTCGAGCTTCCAGTCCATTCGGATTCTGGACAAGTCACTTCTTCCCGACTTCTCTCAGTAGGAACCCATGGCTGATCAACTTACCGACGGACTCCTGGCTCAAAGCAAGTGGAGTGATGAAGACGTCGCAAACGCAGGCATAGACGTCACCGAAGCCTGGATAGCCAGCATCGGAGGCGGGCTCGGGTCGTTCGCTCTTGCTCATGTGCTCCGAGTCTCGGGACTTCCGGTGCAGGGACTTACCGTCGTGGGCGACGGGACCAAGCCGGCTCGCACCTATCGATACCTGGCGCGCAACAGCCAGATTCCCGATGCCGAACGGCTTCGGTCCGACGCTGGAAGCACGATGGACAGCATCTGGGGATTCCCTAGCTACGCCTGGCGGGAAGCGTTCGCCACCCCCGGCCTGACGAACAAGCTGGCCCCGCTTTGGCAGGTCTTTTCCGAGCCGCTTCTCAGCGACTACTACACACCAAAAGCTGGCCAAGTTTTCGAGTCGGTCGACCGCGAGTCCCGTCGAATCGGATGGGATCAGATGGTCAACGTCGATTCGGTGCGACTCGTACGCCGTCGGCACGGCGGCGGCTACTTCACACTGACCCGTCCCGATACGAATACCGGAAAACGGCGAGTCTTCCGCAGCCGTTACGTCCATGTAGCGGTGGGCTATCCGGGGGTTCGGTTCCTCGCTGACCTGCAGGAGTACCGCGAGAAACACAGTGACTACAGCCGTGTCGTCAACGCCTATGAACCGCACGATCAGGTGTATGAAGAGCTACGTCGCCGACCGTCCACGGTGCTTGTGCGTGGCAGCGGCATCGTTGCCTCTCGAATCCTCCAGCGGCTGATCGACGATCGAGACAAGCACGGCGCACAAACGACAATCATTCATCTCTTTCGCAACTACGTTGCCGGCCCACAGGGAGAGAATCCGCGATTCCGACGCCCGGGCAGCAACGGGGTTGCTTACCAGGGATTCAACTTCCCCAAGGCTGCGTGGGGCGGCCAGCTGAAAGAGGACTTGGAGAAGCTCGATGGAAACTCACGCGTCGATCTGATCAAGAAGATGGGCGGCACCAACACCCCATATCGGAAGGACTGGGTGGAACAGCTGGAACGGGGAGCCCGGGAAGGCTTCTACCTCCAGCAGGTCGGCACGGTCCAGCGTGTGGAACCCGGACCCGACCAGAGCATCCGCACCGTAGTCAAAGGTCAAGACGGCCAGGAACGCGACCTGAACGCCACTGTGGTAATCGACGCCACCGGACTCGAATCCGACCTGACCGAACACCGACTTCTTGCCGATCTGCTTGAGCACGGTGGCGCTCAACGAAACGCATTCGGACGGCTGGAGGTTCTCCCCAGCTTCGAGGTTTCGGGCACTCGATCCGAACCAGGCCGAATGTATGCCAGCGGCTCGATCACCCTCGGCGGATACTACGCCGGCGTGGACTCGTTCCTGGGCTTGCAGTACGCCGCACTGGCGATTGCCGATGACCTCGCCCAGACCGGCGGTGTCCCCCGGCTCGGCGCCACCCGATCGCTCACCGAATGGTGGCGTTGGATGCGCAACCGGGAACCTGTCACCCTTCCAATCCCTGCGGCTCAGGCCGTTGCGGCCACGGGAGCTCATCGATGACCCCGACGCTGATCGGCCGGATCCAGAGTCGATTGATTTTGGTGCTGCTCGTGGGACTTCCGTGGACGATCTTGATCGGACCGTTTCTACCCGCCGATGGAGCACCACTCACCGAGGTCTACCGCTTGACGTTCACCGCCGTGATTCTCGTTGCGGTCATCGGCGCCGTCTTGTGGGAGCCGCTCTATCACCTCGCACAGCAATATCGCTGGGAGAAGGATTGGCCAACCGGGCTCGGCCTCATTACTGCGCTCCCAGAAGGCCTGCTGGTCTATCGATTGCTCGGCGCTGACGTCCCAACTGCGGCGTTTGTGTGGCACTTTCTGACGACCTGGTTGCTGGTGTGGTTCGTTCTGCATGGACCCGTCCGGGTTCTCCTACCCCGGTGGAGGTTCCGTGGTGGACGGATCGTCTAACCAGAGCCTTGATCTGTCGTTCATCGATGCCGGTCGCCAGACCCGAGCAGTCCAGGAACGTCGACGCACCGGTGCGGGGTTCGCGGTATCTGCAGCCGTGACCGCAACGTGGCTTGCTGCCGTGGGCGTCACAGGTTCGTGGAGCCGAGTGGGCGAGCATGCAGTGGCGGCGATCACGATGGTCTTTGGCAGTTTCGTTGCCGGCTCGACTCCCCAAGGCGGCGGCGCGGTTGCGTTCCCGGTCTTCACCAAAGGACTGGAGGTGCCGGCGGAGGTAGCCCGGTCCTTCTCACTTTGCATTCAGGCCGTTGGCATGTCCAGTGCGTCGGCTGCCATCATCCTCGGCAAGCGGCAGGTGGTCTGGCGGGCGGTAGCGATCGGCGTGCCCGCAGGGGCAGTCGGTCTCGTCGCAACACTCTTTCTTGCTGGCGACCGTTCGCTCCCGTTCTGGCCGAGCACTCTCCCCGGTCCGTACGTGAAGGTCACCTTTACCCTCGTTGTTGCGGCGATGGCGTGGGTGGTGCTGCTCGGACTGCGGACACCGATCCGGCGAGTAGCCGACGCACTGCCAACGTTGCACGGCCGCTTGGTAGTCGCCCTGGTGGTGGCCGGGTTGCTCGGAGGGAGTGCGTCGGCACTCGTGGGCTCTGGGGCGGACGTGTTCATGTACCTCTTCGTCGTCGTTCTCTTTGGCGTCCGCGCCGGAGTTGGTGTTCCAACGAGCGTCATCACCATGGCGGCGATCTCGGTGCTCGGCTTCTTGATTCTGGGAATCTTGGATGGCCAACTCGATATCGGTCGCAGCCAGGTGGACGATGTTTGGTTTGTTAACAGTGTTGGCAGCAACCAACTCCCACCCAACTCCGAGTCGGGACGATTCGACCTATTCGGAATGTGGCTTGCTGCGATTCCCATCGTTGCCTGGGGAGCCCCACTTGGCGCATGGGTTGCGAGCAGGTTGTCGGCTCGCACGCTCGTCGTGTTTGCCCTGTCCATTGCGGCCGCCGAGGTGCTGAGCACCGCGATCTTCCTCACTGAATTGCGAACCGATCCCGGCCTCGCAGCGTTTGCGATTGCTGGCCTGGTCGTTTCGATCGGTGGAATTTCACTGTTGGCGAGGTCACGCCTGAAACTGTTTGGCCTACCGCCGGTGTCGGCCTCCAGCCTTCTCACTCGTGCCGGCCTCGAAACCGCCCCTACGTATCGAATCGATGGAGAAGACCGATGAACCGACTGATCAACGGACCCCAAAAAGGATCACCGAAGGGCATCGCTGACTACGAGTTCATCGAACGTCTCGGCACCGGAAACCACGGAACGTTCTGGACCGCCCGCCGTCCGCTGAGATTGCAAGCATCCACACCACACGAGCGGGTCGGGGTGAAGGTGCTTGCGCACCATGCCACCGAGCAGGACTTCAAGCGGATGGCGAACGAGCTTCAGATCTACGCTGCGGTGTCCTCGCCACACCTCGTCCCAATCTTGGACGCCGGTCAACAGGACGGGACGTTGTACTACGCCACCGAATTCTTTGAGAACGGCTCGCTGGGCAGCTCGGCAAGGCCACTCGATAGCGCCACGATCGTGCAATGCATCGCCGATGCCGCGCTCGCAGCGCATGCCCTGCACGAGGCTGGTATCGCCCATCGCGATATCAAGCCAGACAACATCATGGTGAGCAACGACAATCGAGGTGTTCTAGCCGACTTAGGTTTGGCCCAAATCCTGACACCCGGGCAAACGATGACTGGCGTGGGTCCCGTCGGAACGATCGAGTACCTGGCACCGGAACTGGTCCGTGGCGAGACCGCTGGTCGACCAACCGATATTTGGGCGCTGGGAGCCACGATCCATCGATCACTAACCGGTCGGAGCTTGTACCAAGACCTTCCGGCGAACGCCCTTCTCGATGCGCTCCGCTACTTGTTGCGTACCGAGCCCCAACTCGATTCGTCACTCTCCGGCGAGGTACGGGCCGTCGTCGAAAGATGTCTCGCCCCCGACCCATCCGCCCGCTATCCGACCGCAGAAGCACTCTCGCACGACCTGTCATCGGCGGCGCTGCGATGAACGATCAGCATCTCCTCGAGCATTACGAGACCATCCCTTTGGAAGGCGACGGGATCGTCGTCCGTCGTTCTGGTCTGCTGGCCGTGCTGTCGGGGGACCCATCCGACGCCGCCTCCTTTTTGGCCGGCCTTTATGACCGGCCGCGATCAGGCCTCGAGCTGATTGCACTGTTGCAGCGACCCGCGGAGGTTGATGTCGCGGCTGTTGTCGACACGCCGATGGGGCTTCAGATGGTGTTGACGGGTTCGATGCATGCGTTGGTAGACGAAGGCGACCCCGCCGAACCAAGCATCGAGGTCCGAACCCCAGGAGGAGGCATCGTCACCGACCTCGATGCCGGAAGCGGCATCGTGTGGTTGGGCACTCCTCAGGTGCGAAATGTCCTACGCCATTCGGTGTTCAACCTCGAGACCGGGGTTGTACCCGGTTGCGGAGTTCTCCTACGGCCAATCGCTGACTCTATTGAGAGCTCTACGGCTGAACCGGCGACGAGTTCCACCGCACCAGCGGTGGAAGAGGCACCGGTTGAAGTGAGCTTTGAATCGATCGAGTTGAAGGTTGCAAACCCTGCGTCACGCGATGCACTTCCTGTCATCGGCAGTCTCCCCACTGACGACGACACACCGTCGCCGCAGCCTGTCGACGCCGACGCCGCCGCTGAAGACCTCGTGCGTGGCATCCATTGCAGCCGAGGACACTTCAACAATCCCAGCGCGGCGTACTGCCAGGTATGCGGGATTTCCATGATCCACCTCACCCACCGCTTGGTGAAGGGAACGAGGCCAACTCTGGGATTTGTCGTCTTCGACGATGGGGCCACGTTTGCGCTCGACCGTCCGTACCGCCTCGGACGGCAACCCAACCTCGGCGACGGGATCGATGTGATCACGGTGCTCGACAACGAACACAGTCTGTCCCGACACCACGCAGACCTTACGTTCGACGGTTGGGACGTTGTCATCACCGACAACGGCTCCACCAATGGAACCTATCTGTGGGATGACGAGCAGCAGCGCTGGAATCGGCTCGATCCGGGTCGATCGACGACGCTGCGGTCCGGTTCACACGTGGCGCTCGGCAGGCGAACCTTCACCTACGAGTCCGCGACCCGCCCGTAAACCTCGCTATGCCAACGCGCCAGCGACCGCGCCGACGCCAGCGATGCTATTGGGTAGCCCCGCATGAGATGCGTTGACCTCCACCGGCGTGGCCTGCGGATCAAAGCTGGTTCGCCAATCGACGATTCCGTCGGTCTTGGAGAAGATGCTCACGAACCCAATGTCATCTGAAATAGGTTCAAACCGTTCATCGTCGACGCGCTGTTCGGCCTCGACGTCGACAGCACCAAACACGCCAGTACGCCACAGCCGGTCGAGGGTCTCAGCCGGAACTTTTACCACGGCGTATTTGGGATACTTCACCTGAAGCGGCGATCCAAGCGTGATGATCTGCTCGACCATCTCGGGATGGCGGAACGCGAGAATCTTGGCGTATTGGCCACCACGGCTATGGCCGATCACTCGGACCTTTTGACCAGCCTGCTGATATAAGTCGGCCAGGTCCTGTTCGCACTGATCAATACCTCGGTACGCCGGCCCCGCATTTCGGCCAACGTCTGCTTGTCTCACGTTCCATCCTGCAACGTTCAGCACATGTTCCAGAGCGTCAATGGTGCTGGGGCCGGCGAGGAACCCGGCGATCAACAGAATTGGGCGACCTCTCCCCTCTGGCATGCCATACCCCTGCCACCAGGTGCTCTGCTTCAGCAACCGCAGCTCGCGCACGCTTCGGGCCTCGCCCCAGACGGGTCGTCCAACCCAACCGGGCAGGCCTCGCAATGGTTTTGGAATCTCCACGATGCCCCTAGATGTGCTCGGCGATCAGCAGCCGAACCTGCGCGGCCAGCGCATCCTCGGAGTTGGTTCCGATAACGAAGTCGGCGGCCTCGAGTGCATCGGTTGTGGCGTTTCCCATGGCATACCCGCGTCCCGCCCACTGCAGCATTGATACATCGTTGTGGTTGTCACCGAAGCTCGCGACCTCGCTGCGGTCTAGGCCGAGATCGGTCGCGAGTTCACTGATGGCCATCGCCTTGGTCACGAGGTCTGCGGCAACTTCGATGAACGCCATGCCCGAATATGAAGCAACGCCGTCTTTGCCGATGGCATCACTGACGCTGCGATACAGGTGATCGATGGTTTTGGTGTGGTCATAGACCAACACCTTCTGCACTCGAGACTTCACGGCCTTGGTCACGTCGTCCACGAGATGGAGGCCATCGACGATGGTTACCAACCGTTCGAAACCACTTTCAAAGATGGCATCGGTCTCGAACTCGACTGCGAAGTTCGCACCGGGCAGTTGGGATCGAATCCGCTCAATCATGGAAACCACCCGATCGGGCGTCATCCAGTAACCGCGGACCATTTGGGTGGAGCCCTGATGCCAAGTGATGGCACCATTGGCAAAGATCCAGTAGTCGTCGTGGTTGAGCGCCTCGATGACGTCGGTTGCCACGACCAAAGGCCGCCCGGTCGTTGGGACCACATGGATCCCCGCTTTGGTCGCATCGTGAAGTGCTTCACGGACGACCGGAGACAGAGAACCGTCGGGTCGGAGCATCGTGCCATCGATATCGGTTGCGATCATTCGGATAGGTGGACCCACGGCGCCCCATCGTAATCTTGCGAATCTGGGCTCGATGCGGACCGATTCGCCGCTACTTCATCATCGGTCCACTACGATCGCTACGTGGCGGTGAGATCGGGCGAACAACAAACGCTGATCGGTGTGCTTCTCGATGCTCAGCGAACAGGAATCAACAGGGGCACCTCCGGCAACGCAAGCGTGCGAGCCACCGGCGGTTTCGTGATCACACCGACCTCGATTCCCTATGACCAGATGGATCCCAGCGATCTCGTGAAAATCGACGACGCTGGGATAGCGAGCGGATTGCACCGACCGTCATCGGAGTGGTTGGTGCACCAACGCATCTACCAGCACCGGTCCGACGTCAATGCAATCGTGCATCTCCACTCCCCGTCCGCAGCCGCGCTCTCATCGCTCAGGCTCGATATTCCGCCGTTCCACTACATGGTCGCGGTAGCCGGCGGTTCCGATATCAAGTGCGCCGACTACGCAACATTCGGCACCGACGAGGCAGCCGACGCCGCAATCCTGGCGCTGGCCAACCGATATGCGTGCTTGTTGTCGAATCATGGGCTCATTGCATGCGGCGACACGGTGCGGCAGGCCTACAACCTCTCAATTGAGGTCGAATCTCTAGCCGAGCAGTACCTCCTGGCTCGCACCGCCGGAATGCCCGTCCTTCTGAACGATCTTGAGATGGACGAAGTCATTGCGAACTTTCATGGCGTTGGCGACGCCCGACCGAGCAACAACTAGTTCAGTCCAGCATTTCAGTCAGCATGAGGTAGGGATCGGCACCTTCGGCGAGTCGATGTCGCCACGGCACGTCGAAACGGTCGAGAAGTTCAAGCATTCGGGCGCCAGATCGGTACAGCCGGCCAAAGTCGACCCAATCCTGATCAGACCGCAACGCCTCCGGCGGCATGTTCAAGCGAGCCGCCCTTCCATTGCACCCGCTGTAGTTGTTCTCGACGTAACGGGCTGAACCTTCCACCTGCTCGGTTCCCCGCTCGAGCATCTCGATCTCGGGCCAGCGCCCGAATCGCCTGTTTCGTAACTCAACGAAACGACGGGCGAACTGAATAGACGATGCATCGTTGTCGGCGAGAGCCGCCAGTTCGACGATACGGGACTCCTCCTTGGCCATTCTCGTATTGGCGGGATCGTTGCTCGGCGGAGTCGCGGGGTCATAGCCGATCGGAATCCGCCACTTAGCATCGAATAGCTGATGGTGATGAAACGCCTCATGAACAATGAAGCGAGCGAACTCCCACGAGTCCGGCTTGTAGTTCCGACCACTGAAGTCGATCACGAGTGACTCGGAATCGCTGAGGTCGGCTTGGAAGGAAACCTCACGCCCGACCGCGGGTTCAAAACGTTGCGCGATCGTGTCGTTGACCCACAAAAACTCAAAGTCGTCGAACCGAAGGTGCTCGCCGCGCGTCCCTGACCGTTCAGCGGCTACGACTCTGCCGAAGGTGCCGCCCCGAATATCGCTCAACCGTCCGTGATCTACGGGTCCACAACAGATCCCAAAACGCTCGTTCGTAGCCGATGAGCGACCCACGAACATCATGGGAATCGTGACCGGATTAAAGCCAAAACCCCAGATGCGAGCCTCGTAGGATCGGAACGTTTGACCAATTTCAGCCAACTGATGCAGCAACAAGTGGGTTGAAGCTTCTTCAAATGGCTTGGTGGATCCACGCGTAGCGGTGCTGGACGGACCAAACTCTTGTCTATGACGTGCGCCGCCAGCCTGCATTGGGAGCAGTTTTCCTCATGTTGCCCGGGGAACTGGTGGATGCTGCGACATTCATGTGTAAACGACTCTCAGTTTGCTCCTAGCAATTTGACAAGGTGAAGGCGGCTCCATCCATGCATGCATTGATCATCGACGACGAGAACGACATTGCGCTCACCGTGGCAGCTGCCTTGCAGAGGATCGACATCGAGTCGACGATCATCCTGGATGGCCAAGAGGGGTTTGATGCTGCTGTCACAAACGCCTATGACCTGATCCTTCTCGATCTTCTACTACCCAACCGGAACGGTTTCGACATCTGCCGGTCACTGCGGTCGGCGGGCGTCGCAACGCCGATCCTGTGCCTGTCGGCCAAGACGGGCGAGTTCGACGAGATCGAAGCCCTCGAGCTTGGCGCCGACGACTACCTCCGCAAGCCGTTCTCAATCGAAGTTCTGCAAGCTCGCATCACGGCGCTGCTACGTCGACCGCGCACCACTGCTGACGCAGCTGCGTACGCCGGCATCCGTTACGACGCCTCAACCCGCGAGGCGGAGGTCGAGGGCGCGGCAATTCATCTCACCCCTCGCGAAGGTCAGGTTCTCGCCCAACTGATACAGGCTGGCGACCGACCACTATCGAAAGGTGAGTTGTTGAGCAGAGTGTGGGGCGATGGGTACGGCGGCAACCCGAACGTGGTCGAGGTGTACATCCGCTACCTCCGCCAGAAGCTCGGCCGCGATCGGGTCGACACCATCCCCCGAACCGGATACCGATTGCGCCAAAATCCTTAGATCATGCTCGTCGCATCGTTGGTCATCCTTGGGTTGGCCCTGCTCGTCTCGCTCCTCTATGTCTTGCGTCTGCGACGAGGTGTCCGAGATTTGCGACAAGCGATCAATGCCATAGATGCGTATGCGCCTATGGGCGCCGAACTCCCGGCCGAACCACCAACACCTCTCCTTCCACTCCAGATGTCGATCAGAGGCTTGCTGACGCGGTTTGAAGGCGAACGTTCTTTCGAGCGGGAGCAGCTCTCCGCAGCGTGCCACGAGATTCGATCTCCGCTGACGGCCTTACAGACACTAACTGAGCTGCAAATCTCAAGATATGACGAGGACGACACACCGGTGACGTCATCGGCCGAGCTTGCCCTCGCTCGCCGCAACGTGAAGCGAATCGAGGATCTCGTCAACGACGTGTTGGCGCTCAGCCTCACCGCCCACGCTGACCATCCGTTCGCGGCGTGGGGGCCGATCGAGATTGTTTCACTGGTACGTACCGAAGCGACAGCCCATTCGATGGCGGTCCCGGTACACGCGTCCATCACAACCGCCACGGTTTCAGGCGACCCTCGCAGACTCCGGTGGGCGGTGTCGAACCTCATCGCAAACGCAACCGAACACTGCAGATCACGGGTAGAGGTCTCCATCCGAAACGACGAGATGACCGATGGTCGGCCGGCCATCGCCGTGCGGGTCACCGACGATGGCGCCGGGTTAGGTTCAGATGACCCACAGCGCCTAATGCTTCGATTCCGACGCGGGTCGAGCGCGGTATCCAAGTCGGCAGCATCGGGCCTTGGTCTCACCATCGTCCAGTCGGTCGTAGACGACCACGGCGGCGAGGTGTGGATCGAACCCGAGTGCGAACTGGGCGGTGCAGGTTTTACTCTGGTACTTCCCGTTGCCACCACCATGGTCGATGTCGGAGATGACGACCTTGCCAACCACGCCCATATCGCACCGGTAGGGGTCGAGATTCCAACTCCTGAACCGACCGTCGTCTGAACAGACTCAACTGCAGTTGTCCGCCAGGACGCGGCTAGCTTTGGACCCAATGTCTGACACCGCAACCTCAAACAAATTGAACTTCAATCGCGTCGGCGTCGTTGGCGCCGGACTCATGGGCTCGGGCGTCGCCGAGGTCTGCGCGTTAGCCGGAATCCCAACGACCGTAATCGAGGCCAGTCCTGAGGCTGCCGAAGCAGGTCTGGCCCGCATTGAGAAAAGCCTGGCGCGGGGTGTCAAGTCGGGCAAGCGGTCAGAGGAGTCGGTTGAGGCCGCTCGCTCCAATTTGGCCATCGACAACGACATCGAAGCACTCGCCGACTGTGATCTGGTGGTTGAAGCGATCGTGGAGAACGAAGCCGCCAAGGTCGGCTTGTTCACCACCTTGAACAAAGTCGTCACCTCTCCCGAGGCGGTTTTGGCGTCCAACACGTCATCTATCCCCATCATGAAGCTGGCGATGGCGACCGACCGGCCCGAGAACGTCGTCGGCATCCATTTCTTTAACCCGGTGCCCGTCCTGCCACTTGTGGAGCTCGTGACGAGCCTGCACACCAGCAAGGAAACCAAGGCTCGAGCCGAACACTTCGCCCAATCTCAGTTAGACAAGCGGGTCATCGTCTCTCAAGACCGTGCCGGGTTTATTGTTAATGCACTCCTCATCCCCTATTTGTTGTCAGCGATCCGGATGTACGAGTCGGGCTTCGCCTCCAAAGAAGACATCGATGACGGCATGGTCGCCGGGTGTGCCCACCCGATGGGTCCACTCCGCCTCACCGACCTGATCGGCCTCGACACTACGATGGCGGTGGCTGACAGTCTCTATACCGAATTCAAAGAACAGCTCTACGCTCCCCCACCCCTGCTCGCTCGCATGTGTGAAGCTGGCCTGTTGGGCCGTAAGACCGGCCGCGGTTTCTACACCTACTGAACGGGTGTGGGCGCGCCGCGCCGGCTATTCGACACGTGTATCCGAACCGCTCGGTTCAACAACTGCGGTACCGTTACTGAGCTATGTCGAAGATCAAGATGATCGCCACCAGCCGCCAAGCGCGACTGAACTATGAGATCACCGAAACCTTCGAGGCCGGGATCGTGCTGGCTGGCGCCGAGGTGAAGGCGCTGCGCGAATCCAACGTCAAGCTCAACGATGCCTACGCGCGGTTCGAGAACAACGAGCTGTTTCTCGTTGGCCTTCATATTGCGCCCTACAGCCGTGCGGGAACGCACGTGATGGTTGATCGGGCTCGACGCCGCAAGCTGCTCATGCACAAGCATGAGCTGATCCGCCTGTCGTCCAAGGTCAATCAAGACCAACTGCTGCTCGTTCCAATGGCTATGTATTTCAAGGACAGCCGCGTGAAGCTGGAACTTGGTTTGGGCCGGGGTCGCAAGACGGTCGACAAGCGTCAGATCATTGCCAAGAAGGACGCTGACCGTGAAGCCCGTCGAGAACTAGCGGAACGCTCCCGCTAGCGCAGCAAAAAGACCCGTCACCAAGCGTTTCGCTAACGACGTGGAGCTGGGGGGAATCGAACCCCCGTCCGCTAAGCAGGTACTGCACGTGCTACGACCATTCCCGTGGTTCGGACTTACGGCTGTCCATCTACCGGGTTAGTTCACCGCCTGGTCTTTCCCAGATGTCAGAGGTCTTTCCCTATCCGTCAGTGTTCTCTCACACCGTCCATCACTACTTCTGTTACCGGGCTGTAGTGATCAGGCCCTGCGTGGCCTCACGGCTCGCAGTTTTCCTCTAAAACAGTCTAAAAATTAGGCTGCAAGAGCGAAGTCGGTTTTGTTGCCGTCTTCAAAAAGCCCCGTTTCACGAGTCTGAGCAACTCGGGTCGCAAATACAGCTTCTGGTCTCAACGTCGAAACCGATCAGCCCCATTGCTAGTTGGAATTTTCAAGTAGCACCTCCAGTCTACCGCCGCCCGGCGGCGCTGATCGAGCCGGTTTGCCGTGACGCCCGATCCGCTACGGGATGGGGCGGGAATCTAGGATCGGCTGGTGCTGCTCTCCCGCACCAGCCTGGTGGCCATGTTTGCGTTGGTCATTCTCGGCTGCACCACTTCAGCGACCGAAACGGCTATCACCGTGCCTGATCCAACAGTCCAACCAACTGAGCCGCCACCAGAGTCCACCCCAACAACAGAAGCCCAGCCGACGACGGCTCAAGAACGATTGGAGCCCGAAACCGCATTCAGCCCCGATTCCGATTGCGTGCTGCTGACCGATTTCACCTCCACTGAGCACAATGCTCGCTGGCAGACGGTGAACGACAATGTCATGGGAGGCCAGTCTGTGGGTGGACCACAGTTCATCGACGACGTGTTGGTGTTCTCCGGTGAGATCAACACCGACGGAGGGGGCTTCTCCTCGTTGCGCATGCCGCTCGATCCCGGCGAGCTAGACGGCGTTGATCGGGTAGTGATTCGTGCTCAGACCGACGGGCGCCCGTACATGGTCACCTTCGACGATGAACTCCCCAAGCGGGACCGGCGTGTGACGCATCGTGCTCCGATCGTGTTTCAGGACGACGAGGGCTGGCAGGTAGCCACGGTCATGTTCGCCGACCTCTTTCCTTTCGTGTTCGGCCAAAGGGTCGATGACCTGCCGTTTCGTCCCGATCTTGCGTCTCGAATGGGTCTGATGATCAGCGACGGCATCGACGGGCGATTCGAGCTCCAGGTAGACCAGATCCTGCTCTGCAGGCCCGAGATCTAACCGGGTCGGGAACCCTTTTGGCTCACGAAACGTGAGATACTGGTAGGTACTAGCGATCCAGGAGGTTGCTCCCACATGGCATTCAGCCAAACCACCACTCAATACATCCCCGCATCGAACCACGACGAGGAAACTCGATCCTCGTTCATGGTCAAGGTCTATCAACATGTTGGCCTTGCCTTCGTGGCGTTCATCGCCATCGAAACGGTCTTCTTTGCGTTGGGTATCAACGATCTCATCTACAACTTGGTCAGCGGCACCCGTGGCAACATGGTGTGGCTCGGACTGATCTTGGGAGCAAGCTTCCTCGGTAATGCACTGGTACGGCTCACCCACCCGGGCCAGCCTGCCAACACCCAGTATGCAGCCCTGTTCGGATACGCCGGAATCGAGGCACTGCTCTTTGCTCCAATTCTGACCGTGGCCTACGGGACCGACAACGGAAACCTGGTATGGCAGGCTGCAATTGTCGCCGCGCTTGGCTTTGCCGGGCTTACAACCGTTGGAATCACCACCAGCAAGGATCTGTCCTTCATGCGCCCTGCGCTGATGTTCATGGGTGTCATGGCGTTCATCGCCATCGGTGCGGCGCTCCTGTTCAACTTCTCGCTCGGAACGTGGTTTAGCGTGGCGATGGTCCTGTTCATGGGTCTTGTCATTCTCTACAAGAGCCAGCAGATCGTTCGGACCTATCCGGTAACCGCCTACGTGGGTGCTGCAGCCTCACTGTTTGGCGCCGTCATGACGATGTTCTTCTACATCTTGCGGATCTTCCTCAGCCGCGACTAGTTCACCACTACAACCTAAGTAATCTCTCGTGCCGGGCCAGTGCCCGGCACGAGCAGTTTTCGGCGTTCGTTTGACCGCGTCGGGATACGTGACGAACGCGACCTCAAGTAGTCGCTTCCACGTGCCGAAGCCAATCGGTAGACGCATGTAGAACCTCCTGCATGCTTACTGGATTAGGTCCCAACGTGCCCATACTCGTCGCTCCCCGTCGACCCACCACCGATCAGCTTCTGGGAGCGTTTCTCGCCGCCCTACTCTTCGCCTCTGCGCTTACCGCAGCAAACGCCACACCGACGCTCGCCGCGGCCGGCGACACGTTGAGCGGAACGGTATTTCGCGACGAAGGATGGGACGGCACCAAGAACGCTGACATCGGTGAAGCGGGGATCGAAATCACCGTCACCGACGCCCTCGGCGCAGTTGCGGGCGTGTATACCTCTACCGCTTCCGGTTCCTGGTCGACCAGTGCGGGAGATCTTGATGCGATGACCGGGCCCTACCAAGTACGGTTCTCGATCCCAGCGATCAAGGAGCCCCTCCAACCCGGGCCGATCGGAACGCACATGCGTTCGAACATCCAGATCGTGAACGCCGGTGACGCCAACATCGACTTCGGCGTGGTGTACCCCTACCACTACTGCCAAAGCAATCCCGATGTCACCTTCAACTGCTTTATCGAGGGAGACCAGAGCACCGGCGGAGACGTCCTCGTTCGCACCGAGTATCTGGCGTCGGGAGATGGCACCAAAGTCACAGGACCGGGTACGGACGAATTCAAGATTGCCGATGCAACTGCGATCGGAACGACCTGGGGTCTCGCAATTCAGACGTTCAATGACCGTGATGCCTCAAACGACAGGGTGTGGGCGGCAGCGATGGAGAAACGATTCGCTGGCTATGGACCGGCTGGACCCGACGGGATCTATCTCGTGAACCCAACCACGGGAACGACGGTTCCGGGGTCGACCATCACCGCGATTGACGCGGGCACCGATCAGCACGATTTCTCCCTCGTCGGACCCGGCCCCGAGGTCGTTGATGCCGCAAGTTTCGGCCTGGTAGGTAAGCAGGGCTGGGGCGACATCGACCTGAACGATGAACAGGACCGGCTCTACGCCGTAAACCTCTTCGACCGACGCCTGTACGAATTCGACGTGGACCCGACCAGCAGTGGGTATCTCGGTTCCACCAACAACTGGAGTCTGCTTGGCCTACCCGGTCAGGTGTGCGGCGGTTCAATCCGGCCCTGGGCGGTTGGCTTTAACGAGGGCCAGTTGTATGTGGGCACTACTTGTGACGACGCATCGTTCGCCTACGTACACAGCCTCAACCCGGCCGGCTCGGTGTTCGTCAACGAACTCGCCATCGACCTCTCCTACCAACGCCAGCCCGTCGGCTTTCACACGGGGCTGGCGGCCAATTGGAATGCGTGGACCGACACATGGCGTGCTGAGCTGACAGGTTGGGGCGTCGAGCATGCGTACCCCCAGCCCATGCTCACCGACATCGAATTCGATCGGGACGCGCTCATCCTGGGAATTCGTGATCGTTACGGTGATCAGGCCGGCTCGAATGATGCCAGCCCGAACTACCCGTCCGACCCCACCCTGTATGTGACGGACTCCGCTGGCGACATCTTGCGGGCCTGTGGCAACGGGTCCGGGGGTTATGTATTGGAGGGTGGGTCCGGTTGTGCCGTCACCAACGGCAGCTCACCGCTGCATCCCAACGCAGGCCCGGCCGGCAACGAGTGGTACGACGGCGACAACTATCTCATCAGCTTTGGCAACGGCATCGGTCACGACGAGATCAGCCTCGGCGGGCTGGCGATTGCGCGACCCCGCGGGGACGTACTGATGACCGCGTACGACGCCTTGGACGACACATTCTTTGGTGACGACAACCACGCGTTCTCCAGCGGCCTGGCGCGTCTCGACAACATCTCCGGAGACAAGATCGGACAGTTCCGGGTTTATGGCGACGGCAGCTCTGCGAGCCCGGGCTTCGGCAAGGCAGCCGGTCTGGGAGATCTCGAGGCCTTCTGTGAAGGCGCTCCGGTGATGATTGGCAACTATGTGTGGCTGGATGCCAACGCTGACGGTCTCCAGGGCGCCGACGAAGAGGCCCTCGAGGGAGTCGTCGTAACGCTCTACGCAGCCAACGGCACCTCCGTCCTAGCGACCACCTCCACGTTCTCGGACGGGTCCTACTCGTTCCAGGTAGAACCGCAGACCGACTATGTCCTCGGTTTTGATCCCAGCGGCGCATCGGCCGCAATTACTTCAATCGAGCCGAGCCTGCTCAAAGCAACATTCGCCAACAACGGCGATGACGGTCTGGATTCCGACGTGGAGCTGCAACCGTCCGGCCAGTACACGATCAGCCTGACCACTGGGGCTTCCGGCGCGAACGACTACACCTACGATGCCGGCTTTGTAGAGGCAAATCACCGTGTGGGAAATCTCGTGTGGCTCGACTCCGATGATTCGGGGACCGCAGACAACGCAGAACCGGGCATCGCGGGGCTGGATATTCAGCTCTACATCGAGAACGGTGCCGCTGCAGGCTTTGATGCCCAAGACCAGTTGTTCGGAACAACCACGACCGACCTCGCTGGCAACTACTGGTTCGACGGTCTGGTGGGGCAGACCTACTACATCGGAATTCCGAGCGATCAATCCGGCAACACAATCCAAGTGAGCGACGGATCAGCTCTCCAAACCATCGATCTCGTCGCCCTGTCGTCCTCCACCGGGATGAGCGCCGCCGATGGTGACCTCGACAACCGCGACGATGGCGATCCAAGTCCCGGGTTTCTGTCGCTGTCTGGTCCGGTTGCGGTGACCAATAACGCCGAACCGACCGGAGAGGCCGATAGCAACGCCGACCCCGATCGCGATGCCGAGGCGTATGTGGAGGCGCAACCTGACGTCACCGACAAAGACGACAACGACTCCAACCTCACGGTTGACTTTGGTTTCTATCCCGAACCGCGCATCGGTGGGCTTCTGTGGGTCGACGGCGACGTCGGCCAGGCGGGCTACAACGATGGCATCGCCGGTGGGAGCGAGGCCATCGGAACGATCGGCGGCGCCACGGTCGAGCTGTGGAAGGACTCCGACGGATCCACCGGGTTCGACCCTGCTCTCGACACACTCATCGGCACCACGACCACCGACGCCAGCGGAAACTACTATTTCACCGGGATCGACCCGGACGACTACTTCGTGGCAATTCCCGTCGGCCAGACCGGCCAGACGATTGGAGCGACCGCAGGCAATCTGTCCGACTATGGATCGTCTACGGGTCAGGCTGACGTCGATGCTGGCGTAGACGATCTCGACGACGGCGAACCGCTGACGGCGTATGCATCGGTCAGTGGACTGTTCACCGTCGCCCTCGGCGACAACCCAACCAACGAAGGTGGAGACTTCGGCGATCCAACCCCCGACATGGCCGAGATCGATGCAAACGCTGCGACAGGCTTCTTCATCACCGATGACAATTCCGATCTCACGATCGACTTCGGATTCATTGAGATTCCAACGTATGAGATTGGCAACCTCGTCTGGAACGACACCAACCACAACGGCACCGTCGACAGCACCGAACCAGGCATCCCCGGCGTCCTCGTAGAACTCTGGCAAGACACCACCAACAACGGAACCCCAGACACCTACATCACC
>CALHFG010000041.1 GCA_938029215.1 uncultured Acidimicrobiales bacterium
CTTCCCCTTCGTTGCCCTTTGGCTTCGGAACCTGTCACACGACGGTCCTATTTGGGACACTAAGCGAAGTTTCTGGTGTTCGTAAATCCCTGGGCTATTTCACTCACTATCGACTTTTTCAGCTAGTGGCCGGTCGTTGACCAATGCCACGGCTCGCTCGGAAGGTTGAAGAAGCCATAGGTTGCCGCGTTTTGCTGTAACCACAGGAACCCAGGAGACGATGAAGTGAGGATCTGCCCGTTCTCTGTGAAATCAAGCGCAAGGCCTTTTTCATGCTCACTGTGCAACGGACGTGCGGTCGGAGGAAAGCAGGCAGGCGAGGGTCCGTCAAAGATCGAAAAGCCCGACTCGCCGCAGTGGTTTATTCGAAGATTGATCTGTTCCTCGGTACTGCGATATCCCCATCCCGACAAAATGATCGGGCCAGAAAACTGCGGCTCCTCGATTTCTTCGCTACCGGTGGTGTCCTCACCGGTTGCCGCCGACTCATCCGACGTTGCAGGTGCGATCACTGTTCCCGCGTTGGCTGCGGCGGCCAGCATGTCCGCCAGCGGTCCCGCGATTTCGGGGCTCACTCTGAACCCGTTCACGAGAACGGTCTCGGGCGCTTCTCCGGACACATCGATGGTCTGCTTGCGCCGATCGCGGAGATCGTCCACATGGGTCAACGCGGCACGACGAGCCGTTCTGTCTAGTTCGATCGCTTCTTCGAGGGTGGAAGCTGCAAGACGATTCTGGGTGTCGATCTCGGCAACCCGGGCGACCCGTCGATCATAGATGGTCGCGTTTTCTTCCGAGATAGCCGCGACACGAAGCTTTGCATCGGTCAGCGTTTCTGTCGCGACCTCGACCGGTTCGTCGATGTGAATTCGGCGTTGCGAACCCGACAGCTTGTCGAGGGCATCGCTCTCACCGTTGACGAAGGAGTCGACCACCAACGCCGTCAAACGTCGTTGCAGCTGCTGTTCTCGGTTTGTGGCTGCGGCTAGCGCAGTGCCGGTCACGGCGATCCGTCCTCTGGCTGCCCTTGCCTCCAAGCCAAGACGGGTTGCCTCGGTGCGCTGAGCTGAGAGGTTGGCCGCAGTTGCCATCGCCCACGCCTCAGTGGAGGAAGAACCGTCGCGCCAGGGATCCAGGACCTCGGGTGGCAATGCCGCTGCCCGAAGGGTCTCCAGTTCGGCGGGGGAATGCTGGGCCAAGTGGAGCGAATCGAATGCGCCCGCCACACCCAGTTCGTCATTGGGACCCTCCTGTGATGCTGCGGGAGCACCAAAGAGAATCGACGTCGCGGCAACGAGGCCCAGTAGTGCCCCTGCTCCTCGACGTCGAATACGGATAGTCACATCGGACTATCGGCCGTAGGTCGCACGATCTAAACGGGTAACGATCCTCAATTTCCTGGCCCAAAGAATCGACTCGAACGAAATAGCTCTGATGCTCGGATGGTTAGATAGGGGTATGGAACTTCGAATATCTGATGCCGCAAAGGATGTCGTCCGGAAGAAGGGTGGCAAGGCGGCGATCGACTTCATCGCCCCCATCGGTTGAGGCGGTTCCTATGAGGTGTCGGTCGACACCTATCTCAAAGGCAAGAACACCGGCTCCTACAAACGGGTTTTCGACGAAGACCTAGAAATCATGGTGTCGCCAAAGCTCCTGCAGTACGCCAACATCGTGGAGCTCGTGGCGAAGAAGAAGCTGCTCGGGGCAAAGCTCGACGTCATTGCCCATCACGAGCACGGGCCTAGCTGCCGCCACTAATAGTGGCGTTAGCTGGCTGGCTCCACCACGTGTTTACGGCGGTACTCAAAGATGAGCGAGGTGGTTTCGTCTACCACCCCTTCCACGTTGGCGATGTTCTCCAGAACCAGACTCCGAAGGCTCTGGGTGTCGCTGACTCCCAAATGGACCATGAAGTCCACGTCACCGCTCACGATGTAGATCCCGAGCGTTTCGGGTAGCTCCCACAGGCGGTCCATCAACGAATCGACCACCTGCTGGGTTTTGGGTCGAACCCGGATCGAAACGAATGCCTGCATGGGTCGTCCCACCGCCTCCAGGGAGACCTCAGCGTGATAGCCGGTGATCACACCGCGGGCCTCAAGATCTCGCACTCGGTCGAGCGTGGTGGACGGGGCCAGTTGGACCGCTTCTGAAAGAGCCCTCTTGGTTGTCCGACCATCTTGCTGAAGTTCTCGCAGGATCACCTGCTCTGACCGTGATAGTGACTGGTTTTTCATCAATTCTCCGATTGTTATTCGGAGATATTGTCAGAGAATCGTGACTGTGGCAATGTTCGACTATGACGGCTGTCACTAAGTATGCGTTGACCAATCGATACACCGAGGACTCGGGCCGGGTCTTACTCACCGGCGTGCAGGCCCTGGCACGGCTGCCGATCGAGCAGCTTCGAATCGACCGAGCCGCGGGTCTCAACACCGCAGCCTTTGTTTCGGGTTACCCCGGATCGCCGCTCGGTGGTTATGACCAGGAGGTAGCGCGTGCCGCCAAAACCGTGCCGGACCTGCCGATCGTCTGCCAACCCGGAGTCAACGAAGAGTTAGGTGCGGCCGCGGTGATGGGCAGCCAGCTGGCCGCGTCTCAGCCGGACTTCAACCGCGACGGAGTCTTGGGAATTTGGTATGGCAAGGCACCTGGCCTCGACCGCGCCGGAGACACGCTGCGTCACGCAGTATTCGCCGGGACTTCACAGCACGGCGGCGCAATCGCACTGGTGGGCGATGATCCTGGAGCGAAGAGCTCCACGCTTCCGAGTAGTTCCGACGCCACGATCTATGACCTTCACATGCCTCTGTTCTATCCAGGCGACGTGCAGGACGTCGTGGATCTCGGCCGTCATGCCGTAGTACTCAGCCGGCTCAGCGGGTTGTGGACCTCCATGAAGATCGTGGCCGCGGTCGCCGACGGACACGGCACCGTTGACCTCGGACTCGATCGGGTACAGCCGGTGACGCCCGACCTCACCATCCCGGGCGGCAACGGTGAGACCTTCATCCCGGTCCCGAACGGGCAACTCCTCACCCCCTACACCCTCGATCTCGAAGAGGAGTTCCGGACCACCCGAATGGTGCTCGCCCAGCGATACGCGGTAGCCAACGGGTTGAATCGGGTAACCGTTGATCCGTCCGATGCCTGGATCGGTCTGGTGGCCTCGGGGTTCACGTATCACGAACTGCTTGAGGCACTCCGGCGGCTTGGGCTTGAAACGACCGCCGACATTGAAGCTGCTGGCATTCGTCTCATTCAGATGCAGATGCCGCTCTCGGTCGATCGCGAGAACATCCGGCGGTTTGCTCGCGGTCTTGAAGAGGTGGTGATCGTCGAGGAAAAGAATCCGACGCTCGAGTGGCTGGTCAAGGATGCGCTCTACGGCGGTCCAAACCACCCTCGCGTGGTGGGAAAGCAGCACGAAGACGGTCGGGTGCTGATGAAGAATCACGGACTTCTTGACGCCGGATCGATGATCGACGGTTTGCGAGAACGGCTTTCACAGAGAATCGCCGATCGACTTGTTCCCGAACAGGCTCCTACGCGGGAGAAGACTCTGATCCCGTTGGCGGTCCAGCGCACCCCCTACTTCTGCTCTGGCTGTCCCCACAACCACAGCACCAAGGCGCCAGCAGGATCGCTCGTCGGCGCTGGCGTCGGCTGCCACGGGATGGTCCTCCTCATGGACGACGAAAAACTTGGCGAGTCCGGTGGCCTCGGTGCCATGGGCGCCGAAGGCGTGCAGTGGATTGGGATGGCACCGTTTGTCGATCGTGATCACTTCATACAGAACCTCGGGGATGGCACGTTCTTTCACAGCGGTCAGCTCGCCATCCAGGCATCGATCGCCGCCGAGGTGAAGTCGACCTACAAGCTCCTGTTTAACGGCACCGTCGCAATGACGGGAGGCCAGGACGCAGAGGGTGGCGTGGGTGTGCCCGAAATTGTCTCGATCTTGATCGCCCACGGTGTGAAAGAAGTGATCATCACCTCCGACGACATCGAGAAGTACAAGGGCGTGGATCTTACGCCAGGCCCGCTCGGGCGCACCAAGGTGTGGGACCGCAACCGGATTGTGGAGGCCCAGGAGTACCTTTCGACCGTCGACGGTGTCACCGTCCTGATCCACGATCAGGCATGCGCCGCCCAGAAACGGCGTCACCGCAAACGTGGCACGGTCGCCACTCCCACTCAGCGAGTCGTGATCAATCATCGCATCTGCGAAGCTTGTGGTGATTGCGGCGACGTGTCTAACTGCCTGTCGGTTCAGCCGATCGACACGCCCCTGGGAATCAAGACCACTATCGACCAGTCATCCTGCAATCTGGATTTCAGCTGCCTCGACGGCGATTGCCCCTCGTTCATGACCGTCGAGGTCGATCCCGCCGGCACCTCCACAGCGGTAGCTCCTCTCGTGCCCCGGCTACCCCAGCCCGAGATCCCCGACCTGGACTCATTCGACATGCGAGTGGTCGGCATCGGCGGAACAGGCGTGGTCACGGCCACCCAAATCATCGCCACCGCCGCAATGCTCGACGGGTTCGACGTCCGGGGCCTCGACCAGATTGGTCTGAGTCAGAAGGCCGGTCAGGTGTCTGGCGATCTCCGATTCCGACGGAACGGCATCCCGGTGTCGAACCTCATCGGAACAGGCGGAGCTGATCTTCTGCTCGGGTTCGATCTCCTCGCGTCGGCGAATGCAAAGTCGTTGGCGGTCGCAGACAAGGCTCGGACCGTCCTCATCGCCTCGTCCACCGAGACCCCAACCGGGGAGATGGTTGGACGACCCGACATTGCCTATCCCGATCTTGCTGAGCTTCAGAGCCGAGTTTCCGAGGCCACTGTGGAGGGACGCAATCGCTATGTCGATGCGGGGGAGATTTGTGGTCGGCTGTTCGGTGGTACGGCGTCAGCAAACATCTTCCTCATCGGCGTTGCACTTCAGGCTGGAGCGCTGCCGGTGAGCGTCGAGAACATTCAGGAAGCTATTCGGTTGAATGGCGTAGCTATCGATACCAATCTCGCCGCTCTGGCCGCGGGGCGTCATTGGGTGGAAGCCCCCGCGACGTATGCGCCCCCACAGCAAGCGGGTCCCGAGATGATCGTTCCGGATCTTTCGGCAAAGCTCAAACGACGAGCGTCGCCACACGGCGACGTTGTCGAGATGCTGACCGCAGATCTGGTTGGCTATCAAAGCGAGCGGTATGCAGGACGATTTCTCGACCTGGTCGAACGCGCATCTGCGGCTGGTTCACAGGAGCTCACCGAAGCGGTTGCTCGGGGCTTCCATAAACTGATGGCCTACAAGGACGAGTACGAAGTCGCCCGCCTGCTCATCGGTCCGGAAGGGGCGGCCGCCGCTCGATCCGTTGGGGGCTCAGACCCATCCGTATCTTGGAGGCTGCACCCGCCAATGTTGAAGGCTTTGGGGATGCACAACAAGATCGAACTACCCACCAAAGTGGGCCTTCCGGCGATGAAGGCACTGGCCCAAGGAAAACGTCTCCGGGGGACGCGCCTGGACCCGTTCGCCAAAGCCGAGGTGCGGGTGCTGGAACGTGCACTGGTTGAGGAGTTTGAGGCCGCGATGCGCCGAACGCTGGATCGCGTGCAACGCGATGAGCTGGACACGGCCGAAGCAATCCGTATCGCCCGGTTGCCCATGGCCGTCCGAGGCTATGAAGAGCTGAAGCTCAAACGAGCTGCTGAGTTTCGGGCAGCGCTGGCCGGAATTTAGCTCGCGGTCGACAAGATGCGGGGTCCATCGAACCCGCGCCAGGTGTCGAGTTGGGTGCCATTGGCGTCGAACACAACGACTGTGTGCTGACGCGACACGCCAAGTTCGTTCCACACGCCGAACGAATCGTCGTAGACGAGCGGGAAGTTCTGAACTCCAGTCCGGCTCAGGAAGGTCTGGGCGAGTTGGTAGGAGTCGAGGCCGCCGACTCCGATGACACTGATCTGGGGGTTCTCTTGAGCGAACTGCTCAACGTCGGCCGCTTCGGCCACACACCCGGGTCAATGCGGGAACCAGAACCACAACGCCACCGGCGTGCCTGTTCCTGCTACCGATTGCAGACTTACCGATTCACCATTGCTCACGTTCGTGACCGCGACATCGGGTACCTGGCTTGCGGGCGCCGGTGCGGCTGTGGTGGGTGCGGCTGTGGTGGCCGGTGCCTCGGTCTCCGCGGTCACGGACTCAGTTGTTTCGGGTGCGGCCGTGGTTGTTGGGGCCTCGGTAGTGGTCGGCGCTGCTGTTGTGGGCGCTGGGGTCGTTTCGGTTTGCGCACCGGCTTCGACCACTTGTTCTGCGCCCCCGCCACACGCCGCCAGGAAGAGGCTGGCCGACAACGCGACGCTCATCCGGGCCGCGACTGGGCGCGACATTCGAGGAAGACTCATAGCCTCCTATCGTCGCACACGGACATAAAATTGACGGAAAGTGCCTGTTCAGCGAGTCACGAGGCGGGTGGTCTGCGGCATCGAATCCACCTTTTTGGGTGCCCGAGGCGCATCACGTGACATGACAAGACCGGGAATTCTCACCCATGACGGCTGATGGATGGGTGAGGTAGCTTCGAATTCGTGGAGTTTCAACCGTGCCCGTCGCGGCCAATTTGCGTGTCAACGCAGGCGCCTCAACAAGACCATGATCACTTCATTCGGGCGATCAAGGTTGGTGACCTTCCCGCGGAACGGGTCATGAACCTGTTGGCCGACATTGTCACGGCGAAGCGGCGAATGAAAATCAGCGGTCGTGCGCAGAACCTTCTGCAGGTCACGGTGCGAAGTCGGATTCTTCGACTTCGAAGCGACCTGACCTTTACCGTCGACGAATCCGACGGGCTGCTCCACTTTCGTAGTGCGAGCCGCGTCGGATTCTTTGACTTCTATAGCAACCGCAAGCGCATGGAGGACTTGGCCCCGGTGATTCGGGAGCGGCTACGGGAGACTCAGTTGTCGTCGTCCTCCAGCAGGCCGTCGAGCATCGAGTTGGGTACGACGCCTTCAGGAGCGACGATCCGGTCGACGTTGTTGAGATCGGTGAAGACGGTCGAGATGGAGAACGTGGCGGAACCTTCGCCGTTCTGAGCCTCGGTGAGATCGCCGGTTACGTCTACTCGACGAAGCTGGTCGGCGCCGTCGACTGCCATCTGAACCACGATCGTTCCGTCGGTTTCGAGATCGAGCTGGCTTTCGAGCCCCGCCATCCAGCCGGAGGAAGAAAGGCTCGGGTCGGTGAGGTCGACGGTACTTTCATAGAGCGTCACGGTTTCGCCATCGATGGTGTCGGTTCCGATCTCTTCGGCGTCGACCAGCGTCTGAATAGTCTGCAAGAGCGTGCGGGGATCGACCTTGGTGATCTCATCGACGAAGAACTGCGGAAGTTCTAGAGCTATCCAATCGGGTGAAGGGCCGCCGCGTACGTAGAGAACGCCGTCGATCAGTCGGGTTTCGACGCCTTCGAGCAGGTCTGCGCCCTCACCCTGGAGGTCGTCGGGAACATCGTTCACGTCGAGGGTGATCGCGAGGTCCTCACCGTTGAAGAGCAACTCGACTTCGCCTGCTGCGGTGTCGGTGGCACCGTCGACGTTTCCGTCGATCGTGAATGTGGTGGTAATCCGGCCGGAGTCGGCGACCGCAGCCTCCTGAGCTGCTGCCTTCACCGATGCCAAAGCGGTGTCGGTGTTGCTCGGGGCCAGCAGCGTAAAGCTCGTGGCTACGAGCGCGACCGCCGCTGCGACAGCGCCCAACACCGGAAGCCGGTCTCGGAGCCGATTCGGTCGGGCAACTTGGGTTGCCATAGTGGCCGAAAGCAGGGACTGGGCCGCCGGACTGGAGGCGGAGGGGAGATCCGCCAGCCGGACCGGGTCGGCCGCTCGTACGTCGTCAAAGTTTGGAGTTGATTCGTTCATTGATTGCTCGCTTGGTTGAGTTGGGAGGGGGAATTGGGGGACGAAAGGGCGGTGTCGAGCCTCTGCCGGGCCTTGTGGAGTCGGATCCCGATGGCGTTGGTGGAACAACCCAAGATGTCGCCGGCTTCTGCGTGGGAGAGGCCCTCCCACGCAATGAGCCGGATGAGTTCGGCATCATCGTCGGGGAGGGTGTCGAGGGCAGCCCGGATAGCTAGCGCTTCGGCCGGGTCGGCGACTGGTGGGCGCGTGACCGCTGCAGCAGTGGCTTCGGTGACCAACCGGAGATGGCGTTCAGACGAACGACGTCGATTGCTTAGCACGTTGCGCCCGACTCCGTAGAGCCATGCCAATGGCTTGTCGGCTGAGGTCGCAGCGTCGGCTCGACGCCATGCGGTGGCGTAGATCTCTGCTACCACGTCGTCTGCTTCCGCCGAGTTGGTGGTTCGACGGCGTGCGTAGGCGACGAGTTGGGGATAGGTGCTCTCGAAGAGCTGTCGGAAGTCGTCGTGGGTGGCCATGCAATGATCTTGTGTCCGGAATGGTCACAATCCTTTCGGCATTCTCAAAGAATTTCTGTGAAGCGAGCACTTGAGGGGGCACGTGGCAGGATTGAAGGATGACAGCGACGCTCGATCACCTGGTTATTGGCGGCACCGACCTCGGACTGCTCGTCGCGTGGTGGAAACAGCAAACCGGTACCGATGCGGTTCGGGGCGGTTCCCATCCTGGCATGGGGTCACGCAATGCCTTGATCGGGGTCGATGGTTCTACCTATGTCGAGCTGATCGCTCACGATCCGGATCAACCTGACCCCCAACAGCCTCGACCGTTCGGCATCGATGCGCTGGAACCCAACTCGGTCCAGCTGTGCACGATGGTCTTGGCCGTGCCCGACATCGCAAGCGCGGCCGCAGCATTTCGAGACGCTGGGCTGAACCCCGGAAAGGTGTTCCCAGCCGAGCGAACGCGGGCCGACGGCGTGACGTTGCGTTGGCAGCTGGCCATCCCACCCGATCCGAAGCTTCGCGGAGCGCAACCATCGCTCATCCAGTGGGGAGACTCAACCCCACACCCGGGCTCGGTTTTGCCACCAGCGGTGCGAATCGAAGAGGTCAGCGTGGGCCTCCCGGACCCCACCAAATTGGCGGCCGCACTTGCCAGCATCGGTTCCGATCTTGTGGTTGCTGAGACGCCGGCGCCGATGGTCACCGCTCACCTTGCCATACCCGGCGGACCGGATTTCTGGCTGTAGGGAGCGGGCTAACCCGGTGGTGGGTAGGCGTCGTCCAGCCCTTTTCGGATGTCGGCCACAAGCTCGGCAGCCTGGTCGATCGTGCCGCCGTCCAGAATGCGCCGCATAAGCGCAGATGCAACAATCACTCCGTCGGCGGCCTGCGCCGCCGTGACGGCGGTTTCGGCATTGGAGATTCCGAATCCGACGATTGCCGGTACGTCGGTCACCGCTTTCACTCGGGAGGCCAACACTGTGGCTGCGTCGTCGACCGCACCGCGGGCGCCAGTGGTTCCCATCGTGGAGACCACGTAGACGAACCCGCCTGTTCTCTCGACCACCGTCTGAAGTCGTTCGTCGCTGGTGACCGGGGCAGCCAACAGCACGTTCTCGATGCCTTCGGACCGTGCGGCCTCGGTCCAGTCGGCTCCGTGTTCGAAAGGCAAGTCGGGCAGGATCGTGGCCCAGCCACCGGCCGCCGCAAGATCGGCCGCGAATCGTTCGTGGCCATAGCGATAGACAAGGTTGTAGTGGGTCATCGCGATCAGAGGGACGCCAAACTGGCGACGTTGCAGCTCCGAGAGACAAAGAGCCGGAGTCATGCCGGCATCGAGGGCGACGACTGACGCCTCTTGGATCGTTGTTCCGTCGATCGCCGGATCCGAGAAAGGAATGCCGATCTCCACTGCATCGGCACCGGCGTCGATAACGGCATCCACCAGTTCAAGCCAGTCGGGGCAGACCCCAGCGGTGACGTAGGGCATCAGCAGCTTTCGCTTTGATGCGTGGTCGGTGAGGTAGGTCTGTAGCGATCGGTCAGTTGTGGTGGTCATTGCCCCAAGATCTCCTGTACTTGCTCCACGTCCTTGTCGCCGCGGCCAGACAGGTTTACCAACACGGTCTTGCCGGCAAGTTCGTCTCTGGCTTTCATCACCCACGCAATGGCGTGAGCTGACTCGAGGGCGGGAATGATTCCTTCGCTTCGACTAAGGAGCTGGAACGCTTCGAGTACCTCGTCGTCGGTTACCGGGTAATACTCGGCCCGTTCGGTGAGGGCCAGGTGAGAGTGTTCCGGTCCAAGCCCGGGGTAGTCCAAGCCTGCGGAGATCGATTCCGCCTCAAGTATCTGTCCGACTTCGTCCTGCATGAAGTAGGCCTTCATTCCGTGAACGATTGCGGGAACCCCTCGACCGGCGGCTGCGCCACCGGCTGGTTCGGCGCCGACGAGGCGAACGCTCGGGTCATCGGCGAATCCGGCGAACAGACCGGCGGCATTTGACCCTCCGCCCACGCATGCGACGGCAACGTCGGGCAGACCGCCGGTGATCTTGGCCACCTGCTCTTTCGCCTCGATGCCGATGATCTCGTGGAAACTGCGGACCATCCACGGGTACGGGTGGGGGCCCATAACCGAGCCCAGGCAGTAGTGGGTGTTCGTGACTTCGGAAACCCACGCCCGCATCGCTTCGTTCACCGCATCCTTGAGCGTTCGGCTGCCCGACATCGCGGGGATGACCTCGGCTCCGAGCAGCCGCATTCGGAACACGTTCAGCGCTTGCCGAGCCATATCGACCTCTCCCATGTAGACCGTGCAGCTCATCCCGAGCCATGCGGCGGCGGTAGCGGTTGCAACACCGTGTTGACCTGCTCCGGTCTCGGCCAGAAGGTGGGTCTTGCCCATCCGCCTTGCCAGCAGGGCCTGTCCCAGGACGTTGTTGATCTTGTGGCTTCCCGTGTGGTTCAGGTCCTCACGTTTGAGGAGGAGTCGTACCCCGAGTTGCTCGGAGAGGTTGTGGCATTCGGTTGTGGGGGAGGGGCGGCCGCCGTAGGTGTTGAGCACGTCGGTGAACTCGGCCCGGAACGCTGGGTCGCCCCAGGCTTCGACGAACGCCGTTTCGACCTCCTGGCATGCTCCGATGAGCGGTTCTCCGACGAACCGGCCGCCGAACTCACCAAAGAAGCCCAACTCATCGGGCTCGCCCATGAGCTCGGGTGATGCAGCCAGGGGAAGGGGGGTGGAAGTTGCAGCTGAGTCTGTAGTCATGGACGCTCCTCGAAGAACTATATAACTCTAGAATACTAACCCCGAACACTAACTCTCGAACACATTGCACCAGAGAATTTTCGACGCGGCTCACGCAAGATCACGTGAAAAACTCTGGGCGGGGAAGGAGAAGCCTCTATGGCGTGATGCCATAGCCGAGGATCAATCGGTCCTCGGTCCGGTCGGCGGAGATGGCACAGCGCCCCGACACCAAGATTGCTTCGTCGTAGAGGAAGGGCTGGCCGAACTGGTTGATCGAGGTGCGGGTAGAAAGCAGAGCTGGTTGACCCGGTTCGATGCCGAGGTGGGACGCATCTTGG
>CALHFG010000042.1 GCA_938029215.1 uncultured Acidimicrobiales bacterium
GGACTATGACGTCGGTTGACTTTGGTAACCCGATTGTGGAGGGCGTAACCACTGCAGACATCCCTGAGATCTCGTTCTTGCTCGACCACACCACACCCCCTCCTGCTGAGCAGGTGTCAGGCCGGATCACCGGCAACTTTGGGTGTAACGGGCACTCGATCGACGTGACGGTCACCGCCGACTCGATCATGGGGTTTCCGGAAACGTTGGCCTCAGAGCATGAGGCGTGTTCCATACCTGAAGGCTCGAATCAGCCGGTGCTCACCGAAGCCACACTCTTGTCGCTGTTGTCGGGCGAACCGGCCGAGTTGGTCTTGATCGGTGACAATCTTGAAATCGGCACTGCCGACACAAATGTCACCTTTACCCGAGCCTCTGCGAACTAGACACGACGCATCTCCCGGCGACGGGGTCTGACCCCATTCCGATTTAGCTGCCGACTCGGCTTAGCTCCTGAACATCTGGATTTTGTCTTCGCCGATCCGGGCGCGTTTCTCGGGGTCGTCAATGCCGAGACCTTCCTCGGGCGAGAGGCACAGGATTCCGAGCTTGCCCTCATGAAGATTGTGATGGACCTGTTTGGTCGCGTCTGCGACGTCGTCAAGCTTGTACACATCCGAGAGAATCGGCTGAATCATTCCCTTGTCGATCAGCCGGTTCATCGCCCAGGCCTCTTGATAGTTAGCGAAGTGGCTGGAGACGATGCTCTTCAACTTCATCCAGAGATGCCGGTTGTCGTATTCGATCATGTAGCCGGAGGTGGCAGCGCAGGTAACGATCGTGCCGCCCTTCTTCGCGGCGAAGACCGAGGCTCCCATGGTTTGGCGGCCCGGATGTTCAAACACGATGTCGGGATCTTCACCGACCAGTGATCGAATTTGCTTGCCGAACCGGCGCCACTCGGTTTCGTCCTGGGTGTGAGGGTCGCTCCAGAACTGGTAGCCCTCGGCCTTGCGATCGATGACCGCCTCACAGCCCATCCTGTTGAGTAGTGCCGCCTTCTCAGGCGAGGAAACAACGCCTACCGGGATTCCGCCACCATTCAGAACGAGCTGCACGGCGTAACCGCCCAGGCCGCCGGTGGCGCCCCAGATCAGAACGACGTCGCCCTGCTTCATTGCGGATGCGTTGTCTGAAACGAGCATTCGGTACGAGGTGCTGGCGCAGAGCGCGTTGACTGCGCTTTCCTCCCAGGTGAGATGAGCTGGCTTGGGCATCAGCTGGTTGGCCTTCACGACCGTGAGGTCCGCGAGGCCGCCGAAGTTGGTTTCGAACCCCCAGATGCGCTGATTCGAGCCCATCATCGAGTCGCCGTGAGACGTGGGGTCTTGATCGTCGACGTGATTGCAGTGAATGGCTACCTTGTCGCCGACTTTCCAGTTCCGAACGCCGCTACCGGTGCGCAGAACAACACCGCTGCCGTCGCTTCCGATGATGTGGTGGTCGAGGGCGTGACGCTTACCCCACACGCTTTCTTTGCCGAGGCGATCAAGGAACCCGAACGTTGGGAGTGGTTCGAAGATGGAAGTCCAGACCGTGTTGAAGTTGATCGACGATGCCATCACCGCCACGAGCGCTTCGTCGGGGGCCAGTTCAGGAAGCGGGACCTCGTCGATGTGGATCGACTGGCTTGGGTCCTTCTCCCAGGACTCCATACCTTCGAACATGCCCGACTCTTCTCGGCGCACGAACGCCGCCCTATACGATTCGGGGATCGGCAGGGCCGCTAGCTCATCTGCTGGCGCGTCCGCGAGAATGGCGTCAAGGATTTGCTTCATAGCGGCGAAGGTAGCGGTTATGAGCTCTAACTCACAAAAGGTCGGAGCGGTCTTCTGACCTTTTGAGTAGGAAATTTCTCACAAGCGGTAACACGCGGCCGAACAGATAGGTGAGCGAGGAGGATTCCCGTGGCACTTAGCCCAGAACAATATGAAAACCAAGAGTTCACAGTCGCCTTTCGAGGGTGGAAGAAGGAAGAGGTCACAGCCTTCCTGAAGGCCCGCGCAACCGACTTCCGAGAACTGCAGAGCAAGCTCGACGCCGCCAAGGCCGAGGTTGAGGAAGCGAAGCGGTCCAAGGAAGCAGCCATTGCGGCGGCGGCACAGCTCCCGGTTCCCCCGGCTCTTACAGCTACCGCCTCAGAGAAGGCAGACGCCGACAAGTTCAACGAGATGGGCGACCGCATCGCTGGCCTGCTCCGTGTTGCAGAGGAGTCGGCGGAGAAGATCAAGAACGAGGCCGAGGTCGACGCCGAAGAGATGAAGACTCTCGCCGGCATGGAGGCCGAAGAACTCAAGGCCGACGCTCAACGAATTCTGGATGAGGCCCACGCCGAAGCGGAGAAGATCCGTTCCGAGGCCGACTCGAGCGTCGCCGAGATGAAGACCGAGGTCGAAGAGGCCCGCGCCAATCTCGATGCGGAACTCGCAGAGATTCGTGAGCAGACCGAGGCTGATCGCAAGCAGGCTGCGGAAGAACTCGCCGAGGCCAAGGCTGAGGTTGCCGAACTTCTCGCCGAGGCTCGTAGCCAGTCTGAGTTCATTCGCCATGAGGCCGACGAGATCGTTCGGGTGAAGGTTCGCACCGACATGGAAACCGCTGAGAAGCGGATGCGGATCCTCCAGCTCACCGAACAGTCAAGCCGTGACCGCCTGGTTGCCGCTCAGTCCGAACTCAACGCCGCCCTCGAGAAGCTCGAAGCCGAGCCCGCTCCCGAGCTCGATCCGATCCAGGCCGATTCGGTACTGGAAGAAGCTCACGATCGTGCAACCCGCGAACTGGCTGCGGGCGGCAAGACCAAGGCCGCAGCTGCTTCGTACGGAGGCAACTCGCTGGATGAGGTATTCGAGCCGCAGTTCTACGAGAACCCGGTGTCCGAAGACGACGCTGATGACAGTGATGACATCGACGCCGACGATGAAGTAGTCACACTCCTCGACACCGATGCCGATGACAACGCCGGTTCCAAGTACGAAGAGGCTTACGGCTTCTCGGCTGACTCCGACGACGAGGTCGACGCGGAAGATGACGCCGACGAGGTCGACGCGGAAGATGACGCCGACGAGGTTGTTGCTGAAGATGACGACGATGAGGTTGTCGCTGAGGATGACGACGATGAGGTTGTCGCTGAGGATGACGACGATGAGGTTGTCGCTGAGGATGACGACGATGAGGTTGTCGCTGAGGATGACGACGAGGTCGTCTCGGAAGATGACGACGTTGTTGCCGAAGATGACGCCGACGAGGTTGTTGCTGAAGACGCCGACGAAGTGATTCCCGATGAGCTCTTCGATGCTCAGGACGTCATGGACGAAACGCCCGGCGTTCTAATCGAGGACAGCATCTCTAGCCTTCCCGACGACCGGCAGTCTCCGCTCGACTCGACCGAGATCCCCGACGACTCAGGTGATCTCATCGACGACGAACTGGTGCCCTCGGTTCCAGCACCTCCAACCGAAAGCGCCGATGCCATTCCCGCCGCCCTGGCCGGGAAGCCTCCCGCCGCTCCGGTGGAAACTGAGTCCAAGGTTCTCTCCGACGAGGACCCGCTGGCCAAGCTGGTGCGCGAAGCCATGCAGCGAGCGGTTGATTCCGCCCGCGGCGACGAGGGCTAACCCCCAGCTCATCGGATTGCCGTCTTGAATGACGGGTGAAACCTCCTTACGCTAAAGACGTCGACGGACTCCCCGTCGACGTCTTTTCCGTTCGAAGGAACATCTATGGCTGGATCAGTTGTTGTCGCCGGGGCCCGGACCCCAATCGGGAAGTTGTCGGGCGGGTTTGCCTCGCTGGCCGGAACCGACCTTGGTGGTCACGCGATCAAGGGAGCCCTTGATCGAGCCGGCATCAGCCCCGATCAGGTCGATTACGTGATCATGGGTCAGGTCCTTCAAGCTGGCGCTGGGCAGATCACCGCCCGGCAAGCCGCGGTGAATGCTGGAATCCCCATGACGGTGCCCGCGACCACCATCAACAAGGTGTGTTTGTCGGGCCTTAACGCCATCGCCTTGGCCGACATCATGATCGCCACCGGTGAGGCCGAGATCGTGGTAGCGGGGGGTATGGAATCCATGACCAACGCTCCGTATCTTCTGCCGGGAGCGCGGGCGGGATATCGAGCCGGCGACAAGTCCGTGGTCGACTCGATGATGTACGACGGCCTGTTCTGCGCCTTCGATGCGTGTGCCATGGGCGCCGGAACCGAAAAGTACGCCGCGTCGCTCGGTTTGGATCGTGCTCCTCAAGACGAACTGTCGGCCCTCTCCCATGAACGTGCCGCCAATGCCATCAAAGAAGGGCGATTCGCCGACGAAATCGTGGACGTCTCGGTACCCCAACGCAAGGGTGACCCGATCGTGATCTCCGAAGACGAGGGCGTCCGGCCGGGCACCACGGCCGACTCGCTGGGCAAGCTTCGGCCGGCCTTCGATGCGTCTGGCAACATTACGGCCGGTAACGCTTCGCAAATCTCCGACGGCGCCTCGGCCACGATCGTGATGAGCCGAGCTAAAGCCGACGAACTGGGACTTTCCGGACTCGCCGAAGTGGTAGCCGTCGGACAGGTGAGCGGTCCGGACGCGTCGTTGCTTACCCAGCCCTCACGCGCCATCAATACTGCACTGGCCAAGACCGACCTTTCAATCGCCGATCTGGGCCTGCTGGAGCTCAACGAGGCGTTCGCGGCGGTGGCGCTGGCGAGCATGGATGACCTGGGTGTCAGTTCCGACATCGTGAACGTGAACGGCGGCGCAATCGCACTGGGCCACCCCATCGGTGCGTCCGGGAACCGGTTGGCGCTCACGCTCATGCACGAGATGAAGCGCCGCGGCGTCGAGTACGGCGCTGCCGCTCTGTGCGGTGGCGGCGGTCAGGGCGATGCCATCATCTTTAAGGCGCTCTAGGTTCGGGGCCGGTGGACGGCGGTATCCGCAACGGCACCTGGCCGCTTTTCGACCGCGTTTTATCGCGTTGACACCGGCTCACCGCGGGCTCACTGGCGTATTTGGCAACACTCCGGTAAACAGTCGAGGTAAATCTGCCCAGCGGCCTTGTCACCGTTCTGTCATGTGTTGTAACGTAAACGCAACGCACGTGTGCGGAAGGTTTCTTGCCGAACGTCGCCCGAAGTAGGGGCCTGTCGCAGTGTGCAATCTACATATGAACCCCTGGGTCGGTGACTCCTCTCCCCGTCGGCTCGGGGGTTTGTGTCTTTTGTAGGCAGCTCGGGAGTGCCGGAAACCGAGGCGCTGACTGTCCTTCCATCGCAATAGGATCTGAACGTGGCCCACCAGTCTCTGTATCGCCGATATCGGTCTCAGACCTTTGCTGAGATCAAGGGACAGCCGGTGGTCACCAATGCGTTGCGGGCTGCGGTCGCCGAAGGGCGCCACGGTCATGCATATCTATTCAGTGGTCCGAGAGGAACCGGTAAAACCAGCACGGCACGAGTGCTTGCCAAGGCGCTGAACTGCGAAAACCCTACTAATGGGGAGCCCGACGGCACCTGCACCAGCTGTCTCGATATTGCCGCCGGTCGATCGTTTGATCTCCACGAACTCGACGCGGCGAGCAACAACAAAGTCGACGACATCCGGGAACTTATTAATCGTGTCGCCCTCGGCTCTCCTGGTCGCACCAAGGTCTACATCCTCGATGAGGTACACATGTTGTCCTCGGGCGCAGAGAACGCCCTTCTGAAGACGCTCGAAGAACCTCCCGAGCACGTGGTGTTTGTGCTCGCAACCACCGAGCCCCAGAAGGTCGTATCGACCATCCGGAGCCGAACCCAGCACTTTCAGTTTCACCTTTTGCCCGCGGCCGAGCTGGAAGATCATCTTCGGTGGGTCATCGCCGACGCCAACCTCGCCGTCGACGACGATGGCATCGCCTGGGCGTTGAAGGCCGGCGGGGGATCGGCCCGAGACACCCTCAGTGCCCTCGACCTCGTGGTCGCGTCCGGTGGTGCACCCGAAACCGCCACCACCGGGGCCGACCTGTGCCACGCCATTGCCCAACGAGACCCCGCCGCCGCCATCGCGGCAATGCAGAAGGGTCTCGAGGTGGGATCTGAGCCCAGAATCATCGGCGAAGACATGTTGTCCGAGCTTCGGTCGGCGTTCCTCGCGTCGATGGGTGCCCCCTTGCCCCATCTCAACGACGCTGCTGCCGAACGCGCCCAAAGTCTCGCCAAGGCGCTGGGACCAGCAACCATTACTCGTTCCCTCGAGAAGATCGGTGCGGCCCTCATCGAGGTGCGGCAAGCGCCAGACCCGCGTGTGCCGATCGAGGTGGCGCTTCTGCAGTTGGCTCGAGCCGACGGCGAGGACACCGCAGCCCTTCTGCAGCGGATCGAGGTCCTCGAGTCCCAGGTTGCCGAGCTGTCTGCGGGTGGGGTGCCGGCGGCCGCTCCCGCTGCTTCGACACCACCTCCGCCACAAGCGCAGGCCAGCCCACCTCCACCCCCCGCTCCAGCCCCCGTTGCTGCGTCGACCGACGCACCTGCTCCGCCGCCACGTCGTGGCCGGTCCTCGGCCGCCCGCGACGTTCTGGCCACCAAAACCAACGCGCCTCGTCCCAATCCGGGACCGCCGGTTTCGCCGCCCCCTCCCACGACTCCGGCTCCACCGAGCGTCAGCGTGCCCGATGAGCCCCCGGCAGCCCAGTCGGTCACTCCGCCTCCAAGCGTGGCGGGCGGGTCGTTGTCGCTTCCCGACCTGATCGAGCAGCTCCCGGGGATTCTCGAGGGACTCTCGCAAAAGGTCCGGGCTCGCTTTCGGCAGGGCACACCGGTCGACGCATCCAACGGCGTCGTGACCTTCGCCTACCCGAACCAACTTCCTGCCGATCGAGCCAGCGAAGTGAGCGGCGAGCTCGAACAGGCCATCTCGACGCGGTTCAACGCGCCGGTGAGCGTCAACGTGATCGTCGACCCAGCCCGTACCGGTGGCCCGCCTCAAGCCCGATCTTCTCGCCCGGCGACACCGCCTCCCTCAGATTCTGAGGACGATATTGGCCCGGTGAGCGAGCTACGTGACGCCGACGATTCGTCTAACTCCATGTTCGATCGCATCAACTCTGCGTTCCCGGGTGCAAGAATGGTGGATCCCCCGCCACAGGCACCTCACTAGCGACCCCTGGCCCGAAACCTCGATTGAAAGAGCCGAACCAATGACCGACAATCCACTTGGAGGTTTCGACCTCAACTCACTGCTCGAGACCGCCCAGGCGATGCAAAGCCAGCTGGCGGAGGCTCAGGAGGCCCAGGCAGCCGAGCTGCTCACCGGTTCGGCCGGCGGCGGCTCGGTCGAGATCGATGTTCTGGGAAGTGGTGAGTTTCAGGCGGTCCGAATTCGTGCAGACGTGGTGGACCCCGACGACGTCGACATGTTGAATGATCTCGTGTTGGCTGCTCTCCGAGACGCAGCCAAACAGGTTGCCGACATGCAATCCGAAGCCCTTGGTGGCGTCGCCGGAGGAATGGATCTCGGCGGACTGGGCGGGATGCTCGGCGGCGGATGAGTTCCTACGCCCGTCCCCTCGAAGTCCTGATCGACGAACTCGGACGCCTCCCCGGAATCGGGCCAAAGTCGGCCCAGCGAATCGCCTTCCATCTGCTCAATGTCGACCGCGTCGACGTCCAACGTTTGTCCGATGCGCTCATCGACGTCAAAGACAAAGTGTCATTCTGTGAGCGTTGTTTCAACGTGGCCGAGGGATCCGAGTGCGAGATTTGTGCCGATCCCAGCCGCGACGACCACACCGTCTGTGTTGTGGAGGAGCCCAAGGACATCGCCGCGCTCGAACGTACCGGAGCATTCAAGGGCCGGTACCACGTCCTGATGGGCGCCATCAATCCTCTTGAAGGCATTGGCCCCGAGCAGCTGAAGGTGAAAGAGCTGGCTACTCGGATCGCGACCGAAGACATCGAAGAGATCATCATCTGTACCAACCCCAATCTTGAAGGCGAGACGACCGCGGCATACATCGCCCGGATGCTTAAGGCCTTCGACATGATCAAGGTCACCCGGTTGGCCAGCGGCCTGCCGGTAGGCGGCGACCTCGACTATGCCGATGAGCTCACCCTCGGCCGCGCCTTGGAAGGGCGTTCGGCTCTCTAGCATTCGGCGCCGGGCAGTCGGCGGAGAGCTAACCGCCGAAGGTCTCTCTTGTCGATCGAAGTATCCCCAGAACGGCGAAGGGAGCCGCCGAAGCGACTCCCTTCACTTTCGTCCTGCTAGTTGACTAAACCGCGCTATATACGAAGCTCTGAGCTCTGGAGGCAAACGGCGTAGGCGGTGAAGGAAACCGAGTCGTTTCGACTGATGTTCACTGCCTTGATTTCCCAGGTGCTGGTGTTCACGGGACGGTTGATGGTGATGATCAAGTCACCATCTTCGTCGTCGCTCGTCCAGCCACCACCAGTGACGTACTCGCCCGGCTCGCAGGTGAGTTGCAGCACTTGCTCGGCCCCGGCAGCTAGCTGGCTAGGCCCATTCTCCACGATACGAACACCGATGAATCCGGGATCTCCCTGAGGCCCGGTTTGTCCGGTGGGTCCGTCGGCGCCGGTTTCACCCTGGGGTCCTTGTTCGCCGCGAGGACCGGTCGCGCCGGTTGCACCGGGCTCACCTTGGGGTCCCTGTTCGCCCTGGGGTCCTTGTTCGCCCTGCTCTCCTCGGGGTCCGGTTGCGCCGGTTGCGCCGGTTTGTCCGGTGGGTCCGTCGGCGCCGGTTTCGCCCTGGGGTCCTTGTTCGCCTTGCTCGCCCTGGGGGCCGCGAGGACCGGTTGCTCCGGTTGGGCCGGGCTCGCCCTGTTCGCCCTGGGGTCCTTGCTCGCCCTGGGCTCCGGTGGCGCCGGTTGCGCCAGTGGCTCCAGTTTGTCCGGTGGGTCCGTCGGCGCCGGTGTCACCCTGGGGTCCACGTGGGCCGGTTGCGCCGGTTTCACCTTGGGGTCCTTGTTCGCCTTGCTCGCCCTGAGGGCCGCGAGGACCGGTGGCGCCGGTTGCTCCAGTGGCGCCGGTTTGCCCGGTGGGTCCGTCGGCGCCGGTTTCACCTTGGGGTCCCTGTTCGCCTTGCTCGCCCTGAGGGCCGCGAGGACCGGTAGCACCGGTGTCGCCCTTGGGGCCTTGGGCACCGTCGGTTCCGTTGATGCCATCGGCACCGGCAGGCCCTGGGTCTCCCTGAGGGCCGCGTGGTCCGGTTGCGCCGGTGGCACCCGTTGCACCGGTGTCACCCTTGGGCCCCTGTGCTCCATCGGCTCCGTCGGCGCCATTCGCTCCGTCGGCCCCGGCTGGTCCCGGATCACCCTTGGGTCCTTGTGCACCGTCAGCGCCGTCTTGTCCGTCAGCACCGTCTTGGCCGTCTGCGCCCGCCGGGCCTCGGGCACCGGTGGCACCGCGGGGGCCAGTGGCTCCGCGCGGCCCGGGAGCGCCGTCGACGCCGTCGATCCCGTTCACGCCATCGCGCCCGGGAACGCCCGGTAGGCCGTCCCGACCATCCTGACCGTCGCGGCCGTCTTGGCCGTCCTGGCCGTCCTCGCCATCAGCACCGGCGGGGCCGGCTGGACCGGGGTCACCCTGGTCTCCCTTATCGCCCTTAGGTCCCTGCTCGGCAACCGGCGGAGCAACAGGCTCACACAGGGTGAACACCGTGGTGCGTCGAAGATCGGAGATTCGGCCGTTCTTGTGGGATCGAACCGTCACCTGATAGAGCTGGCAGCTATCCAAGTTGTGTACGGGGATCGAGTGAACGTTCTTACAGTCGTTCCCTGAGTCACGGGTGACAAACTGACCCTGTGGAAGGGTGTGGATCTCAAACAGGTAGCCCGCGCACGGGTACTTTTCGTTGTCCACATTCACCGTGAAACCGGTATCGGTTACGTCGGTTGTGTAGGGGATAGGAGCACCGAGGCGCTCGCTGGCGAGCGTCGACTCCCCGCCATCCTGTGCTGCCACGATGCCGGCGCCAGCAGTGGAGAACGCCGCAACGGCCCCAATGATCGCAAACGTGACTCGAAGCAGTCGTTTGGTACGACTAATGCCATGTCTGATTTCTGTCATCAAATCTTCCTTCCAACGGGTGATCTCGCTCAAACCCCGCACGACCATCAGTGATTCGAGATCACCAAACGTGTCACACCGAGTGAAGAGTGAGACACGCAACGTATTCGCGAGGGCTTCCAAGGGCCACAGGAACACGACGTTTGTCACAGTTGGTGCCGATGTCACCACTAAAGGTGCAAACTGCGCACTCTGGGTCGGACATTTGCTGCCGCTGTCGAGGAAGTGCCCTGGTGGGCGCCCGGTCGGGCGGACACCGAACTGTAATCTCGTTACAGAAGCGGTCAATTCGCTAGCTATTTGCCCAATTTTCGCGGTGCGAAAGCTGAGAATTGGGTGCGAATGCTGCAGGGTGCGGGCGCGAATCGGGCCATCCCGAAGGATGGCCCGAAACAGTGAAGCGGAGGCGGTGGGATTCGAACCCACGGACCCGTGAAGGTCACACGCTTTCCAAGCGTGCCGGTTCGGCCGCTCTCGCACGCCTCCTCCGTGACCGTCCCGAGGTTGTCAAGACGGCTGTACCTACTACGATACAGGATCTAGCAATTGCTCGTCGCAGGAGATTTCACTCCTGCTTTGAGAGGTGGTGGTCGGACCCTGTGCGACCGGAGCCCGTGAACCGAGTCAGGACCGGAAGGTAGCAGCTCTCAGCGGAAACTCTGGTGCGCCGCAGATCGTCTGGCCGCCACCTCTTGAAGTTTTGGCCAGCGTCGGGGTCTCCCATGTTTCAGTTTTCAAATCCTGACGAGGTCGTAGATCGGCTCAGTTTCATCGACCGAGTCGTGGTCTTCGTCTGGATCGGTCTGACGATGCTCATGCTCCTCAGCTACCGAGAACTCGACCCAGGCTCGTGGTCCTCACGCGCCGTCTTGGTCTTCATCGCGATTACCTGGACCCACCCGATCTACTCAACGATCGTAAAGCCGTTGGGAGCCAACCTCTTTGCCCTTTGTGCTCTGGTGGTCGTCCTAGCCGTTGTGTTTGGCGCCTCTGCGCGAGCCGGTTTGTTGTTGTTGCCAACGCTTCCCTGGCTGTTCGCCGCCACCGTGTACACCGCAGCCCGGTCGCAGTTGGGCCTAACTCGCTAGTCGGGCCGCGTGAGGTCGAACAGGTCGGTTGCGTGGCTGTAGGAGTTTCCTACGTGTCGACCAACGGCGGCAAGTGCAGCTTGATCGATTCGAGTTCCGTCGAGGAGGGACTCATCGATATGGAACTCGGTCGCTTCGCCGATCACTAGCCCGTTTCCTTGCTCGGGATGTCCGATGTCGATGATGTCGGTAACGATGCATTCGATGTTGGCCTTGCACTCACCGACCATCGGCGGGCGAATTCCTTTGGATGGAACGGCCGTGACGCCGACCGCCTTGAACTCATCTACGTCGGCCTCGAAGCTGGCTGAGCTGGCGTTCATCGCATCTGCCACTTCGACAGTCACGATATTGAGCGTGAACTCGCCCACTTCACGCACGTTTGCCAAGGTGTCTTTGCGGGCGCCTCTTCCGGCGGAAAACACGAACATCGGCGGAGATCCGCTGACGGCGTTGAAGAACGAGTACGGAGCGAGATTGGGGACGCCGGCGGCACTTATCGTGCCGACCCATCCAATGGGTCGCGGCACAATGAGTCCGGTGGCAAGCTTGTAAGGATCTGCGCCCGAAAGGTCGGCAACGGACAGGTTTTTCTTCACGTACACCGCTTCAACCTAGACCACTAGGCCGGCTCGAGGTCAGTCCGCACCAACGTGTTGTAGAGCTCGCTGTACAGCCCGTTGTTGGCCATCAACTTTTCGTGGTTGCCCTTCTCGACCAGCCTTCCTTCGTCGAGCACCAGGATGAGATCTGCATCGGTGATGGTGGACAGGCGGTGAGCAATGACCAGAGCCGTACGACCCTCTAGCGCTTTCGCCAATGCCTGCTGCACGAGGGCCTCGTTCTCGCTGTCGAGGGCGCTCGTGGCTTCATCGAGGATCACGATCGCAGGGTCCTTCAGCAGCATTCGGGCGATTGAGAGCCGCTGCTTCTCGCCGCCCGACATTCGATAGCCGCGCTCGCCGACCATGGTGTCGATGCCGCCCGGGAGCTTGGAAATGGTGTCCCAAATCTGAGCCGCACGGCAAACCCGTTCGATATCGGCGTCGGTGGCATCGGGCTGGGCGTACAGCAGGTTGTCTCGAATGGATTCGTGGAACAGGTGTGGGTCCTGCACCACGACGCCGATGTTCTGCCGCAAGGAGCTCTGGGTGATATCGCGAACGTCGTGGTCGTCGATCCGGAGCGAACCGCCGGTGACGTCGTACAGACGGGGGACCAGGTTGGTGATCGTGGTCTTGCCAGCACCCGACGGTCCCACAAGTGCGACCAACTGTCCCGGCTTGATGGTGACGGTGAGGTTCTCGATCACCGGTGGGCTGTCGGCATCGGACACCGTCGAACTCTGGGTTTCCAGGCTGGGAACAATGGTCTCGGTGCTATCGGGGTAGCGGAAGGTGACGTCGTCGAAAGTTATACGACCCACGGGGCGGGGGAGTTCGATTGCGCCGGGGCGATCAACCAGCGGGCTCGGAGCGTCGAGCACCTCGAATACCCGGTCGAAGCTGACCAGCGCGGTCAACACGTCTATTCGTGCGTTGGTGAGTCCGGTGAGGGGAGCGTAAATGCGCCCAACCAGAAGCCCCAATGCCACCAGGTCGCCAGCATCGATCGTGCCTTGAATAGCGAAGTAGCCACCCAGTCCGTAGACCAGAGCCGTGCCGATGGCGCCGAGCAAGCTGAGCATGATCATGAAGCTGCGGGTGAACAGCGCAGAGCGAATACCGATGTCGCGGACCGCCGCCGCGCGGCCGCTGAACATTTCTGTCTCGGAGTCTTGGCGGCCGAAGAGCTTGACGAGCAGTGCTCCGCTGACATTGAACCGCTCGGTCATGGTGCTGTTCATCGCCGCGTTGTGATCCATTCCGTCGCGGGTGAGGCTCTGCTGGATCTGCCCGATCTTTCGGTAGGGCGCAATGAACAGTGGGGTGATAATGAGCGCCAGCAGCGTCAGTCGCCACTCCAACACCAACATCGCGATCAGGGTCGTCACCAGAACGATCACGTTGTTTACGACGGTTCCCAGGGTCGCGGTGAGAGCACGCTGCGCTCCAATAACGTCGCTATTGAGACGATTGGTGAGCGTGCCGGTTTGGGTTCGAGTGAAGAACGCCAGCGGCAGACGTTGTACGTGATCGAACAGTTGGGTGCGAAGGTCGAAGATCACGCCTTCGCCGATTTGCGAGCTCCAGTAGCGTTCGAAGAGGCCCACGGCGCCGGCACCCAGCGCGGCGAGCACGATGAAGAAGGCGTACCAGGCCAGCAGACCTTCGTCTTTGGTGGGAATGACTGTGCCGATGATCCGGCCAAAGAGCAGCGGGGGGAGAAGGCCGAGCAGGGCTTGGGCGATCACCGTGAGCAGGAACCCGAGGACCATTCCGCGGTAGGGCTTGGCAAAACGCCAGACGCGGGCGGCTGCCGTCCGGTCGATCTTTGCGTCTTTCATTGATTCTCGATCGCGGGGCCAGATCGAATGCATCGTCATCATGGTCCCTCCAGCCTACCGAGGTGGCTGGGTTTGTAATTCTGTAATCACCAAGGGCCCCACCCCACCCAAATTCCTGTCGAGCAACACATCTTGTGTGTTCCCCAAAGGACGGAACACGAAAATGTGTTCGCCAAACGGAAAGTGCTCGAGAAAAATGGCGTCCGACCTATGCCGAGAGGCTGGTACCCTCATCGGCGGAAGGTTGCCAGAGCGGACGAATGGGACGGTCTCGAAAATCGTTGTGGCTTTCGGGTCACCATGGGTTCGAATCCCATACCTTCCGCCAGTCAAAGTCGCCCTGTTGGGGCGACTTTGAACGTTTTCGGGCTGGCAATACGAGGTGTCGCACGTTCCATCGTTCGGTAGCACCGGTATTCCACCGGTAGGGCAACGGCCTGGACCGTCGTACCCGGCTCCGACTGGCGCACCGCACCCGGTACGGGTCAACGCTCCTGCTGCTCCTTCGGGCCTGCCACAAATGCCGCCGGGCCAAACCTTCACCGACCCGTTCCAGTCCTAAACATGGCTTGTTGAGGGGCTTGTGATTGGTTGTTGAGAACGCCTATGCAGTGGCGAGGCGCTCGAGGTTGGCGAGTGTTGTCTCCATGCCGGCGGTGATGTTGGCGGCCCTATCGGTCACGCCTGCTTTCCTCTGTGCCCGGCGGATGAACCACGGCGATGCCTTGTCTTGACGCATCGACTCGACCACGCGAGTGCCGCCGTCCACGGCATGGAACTCATAGCGCCAGGTGGGGCCGAACCCCATTGGCACCTTGAACTCAAACACCTTTCCGCGCTCGGCGGCAGTAACGGTGGGCTTGGTACTCCAGCGGCTCTTGCCGAGTTCGTTGTTGCCCTTGAATCGAGCGCCAACTTTGGCACCGTCGTTCTTGCCGACCCATTCGGCACCCCGGCACTCGGGGCTCAGCTCGCCGATTCGAGCAACGTCGGTAACGATGGCGTAGAGGGTTTCGGGCGAGGCGGGGATTACTCGCTCGACAGTTGTGCTGATTGGTTCGTGCTTTGTCATGGTTCTCTCCGTGTCTTGGTAGCGAGCCGAGTTGTTTCGGCTCTTGCTCATGTGACGGAGCCGTCGCTCGAATTCGACAAAGAAGTCCAAACTTTCTCCAGGTTTCCTGAAATCACTGGAGGCAAAGCAGAGCGGACGTGGTGCATCCGGTTGCGGTGTGTTTCGAGAGTGAAACGGTGGGTATCCGGATGCGGTGGGTCCGGGGGCCCGCTGCCCACGATGTGGGGTCGCGATATCGCCGGTCGGTTCAATAACGTGACCGGATGCGTCCGTTGATGGTTCTTGGTTGCACGTCGGATGCCGGCAAGAGTCTTCTCACCGCTGGGTTCTGCCGCTGGTTCGCTCGCCAGGGCATTTCGGTGGCTCCGTTCAAGGCCCAGAACATGAGCAACAACGCACGGGTGGTCGACGGCGGCGAGATCGGTGTGGCGCAATGGCTCCAAGCGCTGGCCGCTCAGGTGGAACCGGAGGTAGCGATGAATCCGGTACTGGTGAAACCGGAAGCCGACACCCGCAGCCAAGTCGTTCTCCGGGGCAAAGCCGCCCACCACTTGAGCAGCGTGCCATGGGAAGACCGGGCCGCCCACCTATGGCCGGCGATGGTCGAGTCATTCGACGATCTGAGCACCCGCTTCGATCTCGTAGTGATGGAAGGTGCCGGCAGTCCAGCCGAAATCAACCTGGTTGATCTTGTGAACAACCGAATGCTTAAGCACTCGAATGCAGCGGCGGTCCTGGTCTCCGATATCGACCGTGGCGGGTCGTTTGCTCACCTGGTCGGGACCTGGCAGTTGGCTCCACCAACAACCCAGGCGCGGCTAGAGGGCTTCATTCTCAACAAGTTCCGCGGTGATCCTGGCTTGCTTGCTCCCGCCCCGGAACATGTTGAACGCCTTACCGGCATGGCGCCACTGGGCGTGGTCCCGATGATTCACCACGAACTCCCCGACGAGGAAGGCGGCACCGTGCGCGCCACGCCACCAGCCGACGCCCCCACGGTGGTCATCCCGCGGCTGCCGTGGGGATCCAACATCGATGAGTTCCACCTTCTCGCCCATGTGGCCACCCTTCGGTTCACTACGACACCGGACGAGATTGAGAACGCCGACCTGGTCATTCTCCCCGGCAGTAAACATGTCGCTGCCGACCTGGGCTGGCTACGAGACACCGGGCAGGCAGAAGCGGTCATTCGTCGGGCCCGTGCGGGTCGTCGGACGATCGGTATTTGCGGTGGTGCCATGATGCTCGGCGAACGGATTGAGGATCCGCATGCGGTAGAGGGGGCCGCCACCGGCCTCGGCATCTTGCCGACGGCCACTGTGATGGATCCGGACAAGATCGTGCGTTCGAATGTGCTGCGACCGAAGGGGCTGGCGTCGCCCTGGGAAGCGCTGAACGGTCTGTCGGTGCCGGGCTATGAAATTCGCAATGGCCAGACCGAGATCCTGACAGTAGACGGTCCGACCCTCGCCACCACCATGCACGGCATCTTTGAGTCGCCTGATGTGCTGGCGGCAATCTTTGGCCATAGGCCCGAGCCAGTGCTGAATCGGACCTTCGAACTGCTGGCCGACACCATCGAAGACCGCTTGGACACCGCAAAGCTGGAGCAGATGGTCAACAGTCCCGGGAGAAGTGGCTAGATCGGACGGCTCATTTCGACGGCCATTGGCCCGATCGTTCGATGGACCGGTTCACGAGGTTCTCGAGCATTTCCTGTCGACCGCTGACGGGTGCGGGGTCGAAGTCGTTGCCTAAGGCTGACTTGTGAAGGTCGGCCAGGCCAAGTCGTCCGTGAAGAAGATCCTGGCCCAACGCCGAGTCCCACCCCTGGTACCGGTCGGACTTCAGTTGGTCCAACTCACCTCGTTCAACGAGGTCGGCCGCCGCAAGCAGGGCACGGGCCATCGTGTCCATCGCTCCAATGTGAGCATGGAAGAGGTCGTCTCGCGCAAGGCTTTGACGCCGTAGTTTCGTGTCGAACATCAGCCCGCCGGTCGTGAATCCTCCACCTTTGAGAATCTGGTACATCGCCAGCGTCATCTGTTCGACCGAGTTTGGAAACTGGTCGGTGTCCCACCCCAATTGTTCATCGCCTCGATTTGCATCGACGCTTCCGAAGATCCCGAGCTCGATCGCAGTTGCGATTTCATGTTCGAACGTATGGCCCGACAGCGTTGCGTGATTCACCTCGATATTGACCTTGATGTCGTTCACGAGGTCATACCGCTCAAGAAAACCGTAGACGGTCGCCGTGTCGTAGTCGTACTGATGCTTGGTTGGCTCCTGCGGCTTGGGCTCGATCAGAATCGTTCCCTCGAAGCCGATGTCGTGCTTGTACTGCACGACCATGTTCATGAAGCGACCCAGTTGGTCGAGTTCTTGGCCCATTCGGGTGTTCAGCAAGGTTTCGTATCCTTCCCGCCCTCCCCACAGCACATAGTTTTCGCCACCCAACCTCTTGGTTGCGTCCATGCAGTGTTTGACCTGAGCGCCGGCGTAGGCGAACACCTCCGGGTCCGGGTTGGTTGCGGCGCCGGCGGCGTAGCGGGGGTGGACGAATGCTTGAGCCGTGCCCCACAGCAGCCGCATGCCAGTCCGCTCCATGTGCCGTTCTGCTTCGTCCACCATGATGTCGAGGTTGCGACAACTCTCGGCAAAGGTGGCGCCATCGGGAGCGATGTCCCGATCGTGGAATGAAAAGAACGGGGCCCCGAGCTTGTTGAAGAATTCGAACGCGGCCTCCATCTTGACCCGAGCTTGGTCGATAGGATCCTGCCCTGCAGCCAGCCAAGGCCGGTCGAACGTTCCAACACCGAACACGTCGGACCCATCCCAGTTGAACGAGTGCCAGTAGCAGACGGCGAAGCGAAGGTGTTCCGCCATCGTCTTGCCAAGCACGATCCGGTCCTTGTCATACCAGCGAAACGACAGGGGGTTGTCCGACTCGGGCCCGGCATAGGGGATTGGGCTCACGTCATGAAAGAATTCGCTCACGGCTTGTACTCCGTCTCTAGGTTTGTGTGGTGGGTTAGGCTCCCGAGAGGTTTGTAGCACACATGAACAAATATTTGTCAAGGACATGGACAAAATACCTGGACCGCAGAAACACGGCCGCGCCCTCTAGAGCGGAAGGCTGAGATGGGCCACGCAGAAGCGTCCGTCGGGGGCGAAAGGTCCGGAACAGCTCGCGCTCAAAGCGGTGTCAGTAGTTCATCGCTGCGTCGCCAGAACTTGTCCAGCATCTTGACGATGATCCACATGTCGGGTCCGGCAAGCCGATCTGAGATCGGTGCAGCTACCGGACTGGCCCGAAGTTCGGTTGCAGGACTGGTGGGCGAACTGGAAACGGTTGGATTCCTTCGCCAAACTCGTGCTGTCCCCGACGGCCGTCCCGGCCGGCCGTCGCCTGTCGTTGACGTTCAACCCGAGTCGGCCGTCCTCGCGTTCGAAGTGGAGGTTGACTCGCTTGCGGTTGCTGTTGTTGGGTTGGGTGGCCGGGTCCTGAGTCAGCGGCGCGCCGACAGAGCACACGATGGCGGCTCGGTTGACCAGACCTTTCGCGACCTTGGCCGCTTAGCAAATGAGTGCCAGAGCGAGGCTGACCACGCACGGATCTTGGCGGCAGGCGTGGCTATCGCTGGCCTGGTCGATCATCGTTCGGGTCGGGTGGTCTCCGCTCCCAACCTGGGGTGGGAAGGTCTCGACCTTGGGACCGAGGTCGGATCTGCGTGTGGCTTTGATGGCCACATCGCCGTGCGGAACGAGGGCGAGTTGGCTTTGCGAGCCGAGTCAGTCCGGGGTGCAGCACAGGGCTGTCGTGACGTTGTGTACCTCTCGGCGAAGGTTGGCGTCGGTGGCGGCATCTTGAGCAACGGACATTTCATCGTTGGTCGGGCTGGCCTCGGCGGCGAGGTTGGGCACCTACCGGTCAATCCCGATGGCGTTCGGTGTAACTGCGGCGCGCTTGGCTGCTTCGAAACCGAGGTGGGCGAGCGAACCCTGCTCGCCCGGGCCGGCCTTGACCCAAATGGGGGCCGAGGCGAAACGGCAAAGCTCGTCGCGCGGGCCTCCGATGGTGACGACCAAGCACTGGAGGCGTTCGCAACCTCGGGTCGGTGGTTGGGTTTGGGCATCGTGGCCCTGGCTCATACGTTCAATCCGGAGAAGGTGGTGCTCGGCGGGCTCTACCGGTCAGGTTTCGCCTACGTTGTCGAACCGATCAATGAGGTATTGGCGGAGCGTTCGTTTCCCACCCTCGACGGCCTCAGCATCGTGCCGTCGGATCTCGGAGATGCGGCGCCACTACTTGGTGCCGCGGAGCTCGCCTTCGATCACGTTCTCGCAGACCCGATGGGGTTCGCGTCCTCGGATTGAGAGCCCCGGGCTCGAGACGCAGAGATCGATGATGATGCGGCGATTCTCCAAACGCTGGAGCGTTGTGCCGCCCGCTATGGGCGGCACAACAGCGCCTAGAGAGGGTCGGTCAGTGCAAAATACTTCGCCTTGTCCAGTGGACCCGTTGGACAGTTGTTGTCGTTCCACCACCCAAGGTCGGCTGTGGACGGCTCCCCGTTACCCGAGCGGGTGAACACGCCGGCTCGGTCACCGCACAGGTAGATGAGTTGATCACCTCTCGTTGCTGATTCCCGCAACCAAATCGGGTCCTTGACGAACGTGTCCCCGACGAGATGACCACTAGCTTCGAGTTGCGAGGCGATTGAGGTCGTGTAGTTGGTATCCGGCTTTTGATAGTGGACCCACCCGACTCCCCGACCCCTGAATCCGCCGCCGGTTACGCGGTAGGTACCGTTGGCGTCGCCGTATGCCTCGAGAGCCGCGACCATTTCCGTCACTGCTCTTTGACGGACCGTTTCGATCATGGCTGCTGTGATCGGCTCGGAAACCTTGAAGTAGGTGGAACCCTTCGTATCAATCGGGAACCGATTGCATCCGTTGGAGTCCCACCAGGTGCTGTCGGTGCTCAGTGCCGGCGTGGTGGACGAGGGTGAGAACACTCCGATCCGATCCTTGCATCGGTACACGAGGAAGTCGTCGGTGATCCGCTGGTCTGAGATCCAGTCGGGCCCCTGAGCAGCCCCGGCGGCAAGATGGCCGGTCTCGACCAGCGTCGTTGCCACAGACTGCGGATAGTTTGCGCCCCGCTGATAGTTGAACCATCCCTGGCCGGCACCTCGGGACCCGCCGCCGACGACTTTGAGGGTGCCGCGTTCGGCTCCATAGGATTCGAGCGCTGCGACGGCTTCGTCGACTGCGGCCACGCGGTCTTGTTCGGGGGTACTGGCGGCAGGCGGTGGAGTGCCGGCTCTGGTGGATGGCCGGATGGCGGTGATTGGAACCTGGTCGATCGGCACTTTGTATCTGTTCAGATCGCCGAAGTCGGTCGTTGAGATTCGCCCGTAGTCGTCGGACTGGAAGCCTGCCTGGTCAAGGCGTGCAAGATCGTGCGGTGACCCTTGGCCCATCTCTCCAAGGGTGCAGTTGTGTTGACTGTGAATGCAGTTTTGGATCCAGTTGGTCATGATTGTCTCGTTCCAGCCGCCGAACCAGTCAGCGTGCAGCGTGGTGCCAGCTGGTGCCATCGAACCGTCGTGCCGACGATCGGAGGACAGCCGCCAACCGGCTGTTGATTGGGGAGCGAAGTACATGAGAATGCCGAGTTGGGGCAGCCGGCTTTCGTACCCTTCGGGGCACATTTCGCCGACATGTACCTGCTTCACATGAGAGACAATCTCGTCGTCCACCTCATATGGGGTGAGATGCTCACCGTCCCAGCACTGAGGAAAGTAGACCGTTGCGTTGATTGGCTCATCGCCGCGGCAGTTCGTTGGAATTGTCTGCTGCTTCGTCTCGTCCTTGCGGCTGTCACCGTTGGGTCCGCATGACCAGAAGGTCAACTCATCTTCGAAGCGTGATGGACGGTTGTCGAGAGTGTCGCCTACGTAGTTTCCGTAGGCGTGGCTCGTATTGCCGGCTACGAGTTGAAGGCCCTGTGGCATCTCGACGACGTCAGTGAAATCGTGTACTTCACCGTTGCTCTCGATTCGGTTCGTCTTGTAGTAGACCAAGATCTGGTAGGGGACAATGGCGTTGTCGTCAGCGTCAACCACTGCTGGCATCCAGTAGGCGGAGCGATTGAGGGCAAAGCCGTTGCAGGTGCCGCCGCCGGTGTCGGCTACGAAATCATCGCTGTCCGGGTTGGCGTTGGTGTAGGCGTCGGTGTTGGTTTTGCCGAAGTACAGGTGCAGATGACCGCTTCCGGGATCGGTGTCGATGTGCGGACGGCCAGGCGTATCTGGGTTGATAATCGGATCGTCGTAGGACAGATGTGAGTACTGACAGGACACTCGAAAGTTTGCTGAGTTGTCGTTCGAGTCGTTTGTGTCCCCGACGGACACGTCGGTGAGGCGGTTGTCTGTCGGTGACGGCTGAGCGGCGTCATGGTCGAGTCCGCTGAACAGCTCGAAACTATCGTTGGTGTTCCGCACCGA
>CALHFG010000043.1 GCA_938029215.1 uncultured Acidimicrobiales bacterium
CGGGATAGGTCGTTCAGCATGTGTGGAGTCCAATACTCGAAAACGCGCCCAAGACGTCGGCGTCACCCTTGGCCTCATGGCCACCTTTGTCGCGGCGTCCCTTGTCCTCAGCCCGACCGCTCCCCCGGTTGGCCCCCAAGACAACGACGGCTCTGAACAGTTGGCGTTCGACGACGCTGATGGATCCACAACCAGCACGTCGGGTCCGGGAGCGGTAGCCCCCAACGCCGGTCAGCCCGCTCAGCCGGCCACCGAACAACAGCCCACTACTACCAACGCCGACGTTGTTTCTGACGCCCCCCAACCTCCCGCAGCAGAGGACAACAGTGCAACCGCAGGCGTCCCTGTGACTCGGCCCTCTCCACAAGGTCCAGTTGAGCAGACGACGGCCCAGCCTCCCGCTATCGGCACGTCTAACGAACCCATCCCGGGCGACTGGAAGTACAACTGGGGATTCGATCCGGGTGTACGGAGCCGAATAGCCAACCTGCAGCCGCAGAACTCGGTAGAGGCTGCCGCTTTTGGTGCAATCGCCGACGACGGCCAAGACGACCACGCGGCCATCGCTGCCGCCCTCGATTCGCTCGGCGGCAACGGAGGTCGCGTCGTATTGCCTGCGGGATCGATTCAAACCAGCCAAACGATCAATCTTTCCTCCGGTCAGGTGCTCCGAGGTACCGGGGCCTACGACACCACAATCATCTTCACCTCCGACCTAACCCACGGCATCGAGCTTGGCGGGGGCTACCCCCAAGACGGCGGCGTGGTTACTGCGAGCTCCGAGGACGGCCTTCAGTTGGTCGTCCAGACTGCAAACCCTCCAACAGCTGGACAACTTGCGGTGGTCCGAGGCGGGCAAGCGCCCTCCGACGAGGCCGGCCAGATCGTTTCCGTACGGTCGGTCGAGGCTGCCGGTGCTGACTGGCGAGTGCAGCTCAACGATCCAATCGCTCAGGATCTCGTCGGAGCCTCCTTCAGCCCGTTCGATCCCGGTCGCAACATGGGCCTTGAAAACATGAACCTCAAACCGGCGGCCAACAGCAACGTCGACTACCACATCGTCCTTCGGGCCACCGAAAACAGTTGGGTTACCAACGTGCGCAGCGAGTGGGCGACCAGAGCTCATCTCTACACACGGCAGTCCTATCGATGCGAGGTTCGGGACAACACCTTCGTAGAGGCCACCAACAAGGGCGACGGCGGCCACGGCTATGGGCTGAATATCGCCAACAACACGACAGGTTGTCTGTTTATGCAGAACCGGCTTGCGCTTCTTCGGCACAGCATCCTGTTGCACGGTGGCGCCACGGCCAACGTGGTTGCGTACAACACTTCTACCGATCCCCGGCATCCGAACTTCACCAACGGCGGACCTTCCGATATGTCATTCCATGGGTATGCGGTTGGCAACCTCGTTGAGGGCAACATCTTTGAGCGAACCCAGCTCACCGACGCTGGCGTGGCGGGAGCTGACAACGCAATCGTTCGCAACTGTTTCACATCCGGCCCGATCACGTTGAAGAACGGTCCCCAACGAACGGTAATCAGCGGAAACACGATTCTTGGCACCAACAACGGCCTGAAGTCCACGACGATGCCAGCCGTCGAGTGGGCCGAGCCGCGGGCGTACAGCAAGACAGACTTGTTCGATGCAGATGGTGTCCTGGTGCAAGGAGATGCTCCCGACGTCAGGATCGAGGGCAACTGGCATAGTGGCGCCGTCGCAGGCTCCAGCCCGCGATCGGCATTCGCGCTCGTAGAGCTGACGCCGCCGAGCCCGACGGGCAACGCCGCTACCGACTGCCCTTACGCTCCGTAGCGCGAGCCCTGCCCGGGATACTCGTGCCGCTCCGTGGGCCATGACCACGACCAGGTCGCTAGCGTGTCCCGGGTGGAGTACGAGGTAGCCGAGGGCGAAGACGCCACGGGAGAAGCCATAGCTGTGGCATTCACTCGAGCGCTTCGCGAGTCCGGACTTGCAGTCCCGATCACTGCCACCCTTAACTTCGCCACCGCCCTCGATCACGTCGGGGTCGGCGAGCGGCAGGCCCCGTACTGGGCAGGCCGCTCAACACTGCTCAGCAAGCCCGAGGACATTCCGGTCTATGACCGTGTCTTCGCAGCGTTTTGGGAACAGAAATACGGCGAATGGGTCAATGTGGAGGGCGAGCCACCCCCGGCCACACTTGCGCTCGATACCGACGAAGAAGAGGCGGACGACAGCACCGAAGGTGAAGATGACAGCGACGACATCCAGTCTGTCCGTTTCAGCCGAGCCGAAATTCTCATCGATAAGGACTTCTCCGAATGCTCTGCGGACGAGCTTCACGAGCTGCAGCAAATGATGTTGCAGATGCGGTTTACTACCCACAGCCAAGAGAGTCGTCGACAGACTCCTGCAAAACGTAAGGGACGGTCGCCTGATTTACGGCGCACGATCCGTTCGGCCCTCCGGCATCAGGGGGAGCCCGTACACCGGAAGTTCACACGAAACTCGGTAAAGCCTCGAAGGCTGGTGATGATTTTGGACGTTTCAGGGTCGATGGAACCCTACGCCCGCGCCTTTTTGCGGTTTAGCCACGCCGCAGTAATTACCAGGGGTCGGGTCGAAGCGTTCGCTATTGGAACGCGCTTGACCCGACTCACTCGCCACCTGACCAACCGCGACCCCGATGTCGCGTTGCGGGCCGCCACCCCCGAAGTAAAGGACTGGAGCGGCGGAACCAGGCTGGGTGACACGTTTGCCGAGTTCAACGATCTCTGGGCGATCCGCGGGATGGCGCGAGGGGCTGTTGTCGTTGTCGTATCCGACGGATGGGACCGCGGTGAGGCCGACGTCCTCGGCGAGCAGATGGAGCGACTCCATCGAGTGACTCATCAGCTGATTTGGGTGAACCCGCTCAAGGCAACGGAAGGGTACGCCCCGGTAGCTGCGGGAATGGCGGCCGCGCTACCCCACACCGACCTCTTCCTATCGGGACATTCGTATCGTTCACTGGAACACCTCGCCGCCTTGATTAGCACCAGTACGGCCCGATAGGCGCGTCGTCCTATCGTCTGCCCTTTGCACTTTTTGTGCGGGCCACTGCCGGTGCTCGCACGGAGCTGGAGGGTCGCCGAAGAGCGCTCCCCCAGATGGCTGAATTTCCTTCGCCTACTTGGCGGGACGGAGCTTCAGTTGGGAGTTGACGATGTCGTACTGCTCGGAGGCGTCCTTGGCCATCTCGGCCCCTTCGGGGCTGAGATGGAAGTACCGCACGGGTCGAACCGTGGGGTCCTCAGGATCCATTCTCCACTCGCCAGCTAATAGTCCACGTGATTCAAGTCTCGAAAGACAGCGATACACCGTGCTCATGGCGAGTTTCGCGGTGCCGCTTTCCTCGAACGCCTTGACCAGTCGGTATCCATGGAACTCGTTTGTTCCATCGTGGAGCAGTGCTAGCGCAGCAGAAAGAATTCGTTCCTCGTTACGGACGAGAGCTGTTCCTTGTTTACGGCGCATTACCCGCAATGATAGGGCGCTCACGCGTGTTCGATGAATCAAGACTCGATGAATTGATGCAAGGGGGCTCTTTATCCCAACTTGGGGATGTCAAACGGCCTACAGCGAGATGAGTGGTGGCCGGCAGCCGCCGCTCCGCCAACCACCACTCGACTTGCCGCAATTCCCACCGCCCCTGAGCCTATATGCAAGTAGGACGGGCCGCGTCGCGAACGGTGAGAAACCGTCGAGAAAAACGCCCACCGTGGGCAGAATCGTTCGGCTCAGGTATTTGGCAACCTTGGTGACATATGGTTGTGGCTCACCCACAAGCGGAGGTCGGTGTGAGCGAGAGAATATTCCTAAGTGCACCCCATGTTGGAGCTGCGGAACGTGAGGCCCTTCTCCGGGCGTTCGACAGCAATTGGATCGCCCCCGTCGGGCCTGAACTCAACGGATTTGAGGATGATCTCAAGGCCTATACCGGAGCCTCTGCTTGCGTAGCGCTGTCTTCGGGCACTGCCGGCCTACACCTCGCGCTGCTCGAACTGGGCATCCAACCGGGTGATGAAGTCGTGGTCCAGTCCTTTACCTTTGCCGCCACGGCATTCGGCGCGGTACACGCCGGTGCTCGACCAGTCTTCATCGATAGCGAGCGATCAACGTGGGGCATGGATCCCGATCTGCTTGCGCAGTTTCTCGCCGAGCGGGCAAAGGTCGATCGACTACCGAAGGCCGTCCTTCCGGTCGATCTCTACGGCAGTTGCGCAAACTACGAACGACTCGAGCAGGTCTGCGCCGAATACGGGGTGCCGATGATTTGTGATGCCGCAGAGGCTCTCGGTTCCCGCGTCGGCGACCGTTCAGCTGGAACTTTTGGACATAGCGCCGTCCTCAGTTTTAACGGCAACAAGATCATGACGACCAGCGGCGGCGGCGCGCTACTGGGCAGTCAAGACACAGTTGACCGCGTCCGCTATCTCAGCACGCAAGCCCGCCAACCGGTGTTGCACTACGAACACACCGAGATCGGCTTCAACTATCGGATGTCGAATATCCTCGCGGCGCTCGGACGAGCGCAACTGGCCGGCCTCGAGCCAAAGATCGGGCGCCGTCAGGAAATCGCTGACTTCTATGCCGAACGGCTGACTGATGTGGCGTGGTGCCCTCACGGTTCAACGACTCGCCCCAACCGTTGGCTCACCGTCGGACTCCTTCCCAACGGCGATGACCCCCATGCGATCTGCATCGCCATGAACGAGCAGAACGTTGAGGCTCGGCCCGCCTGGAAACCGATGCACCTCCAGCCAGTGTTTGCCGAAAACGAAATGATCGGCGGCGAGGTTTGTGAGAATCTGTACGCCCGGGGCATCTGCCTGCCGAGCGGCTCGGTCCTGTCCGACAGTGACCTTGAGCGGGTCGTCCAAACGATGCAATCGGTGCGGCAGGGCTGAAGAGAAACGTTGCGTCCTAACAGGACGCAGCCTCGATCCGACCGCAATCGACGGCGACACCATCCTCGCTTGCGCTCAGAAGAAAGACTCGGCCACCGGCCACGACCCTGAGTCCCTCACCACCGGTGGAGGTCATGCGGAGGACCGGCAGCGCCCGCCCGTCTGGACCGATAGGCGAGGTCATAAGGCGCGAGCTCGTAGGATCGGATCGATCGAACGCCAACAGCGCACCCGAGGTGCTTGCCACCACAACATGTTGGTCGGTCAACACAATTTCGGTGTAGCCGAGGCCGGTTGCCTCGTCGACCATCAAGACAACTTCGTGATCGCCTCGCAACAGGGCTCCTGATTCGGTTGCGACCCAAAGCTCATCGGCCGACGCTGAAACCGCAGCAGCCACCGGGTGGCTGTCGACCTCCCATAACACCAGTCCATCGAATCGGAGCAGCCGGCCACGATCGATGGCGACCGGGCCAACGACACCGGCAGTTCGTTCGTCGGTCTCGGACCGAACGACCTCGAGCGCTGGTCCCAAAATGGTGGTGCTGGTTGGTGCGGTCGCGTCGGGTCCTGCGGTGGAGCCAGCCGATAGCTCCGGGTTCGTCGGCGTCGTCGTGGATGCGGTGTTGGATGCCGTGGACACAGCGGTTGGTGCTGCGACCACCGACGACACACGAGGCGGCAAGGTAGTCGGTCCGGTCGTCGGCCCGGTTGGACCAACATCATCAGGTTGCGGGGCTGAGCTGACCCCGGCATCAGAACCGGAAACGATTGTGTCGGACGAGAACTCAACGTCAGCGGAAGCAGCGATGCGGGTTTCGTCGGCCGGGCCCAAGGACACGCTCACAGTCCCGATGACTGCCATTACAGCAAGAGCAGCAATTGCTCCTAAACGCCGGCCGTCATCGATCACTGTCGCACGCTAGCCAGCACTCCTGGTGAGGATGGCGCGGCCGCTGTGAATTCGCTGAGCGTCGATGAAGATCCCTTGAGATAGGCCCAGACCCACCAATCCTTCGTGGTCGTGTGCGATCCTGTGGTGGTGGCGCAGGCAGAAGCAACGGGATTGGCGCTCTTTCGCCTGAAGCAGACGATCGGCGAAGCTTCGAGCCTTTCGCCGGTGGTCTCGAAGCGCCTGCTGGACAAACTTCGCGCTGATGCCGCGTGCTGGGTTGTCCACGACGAAAATTCGATTCAACAAGCGGTGTCGATACTCTCGGTCCGTAGTGACTCGTTCGCAGTCACACCGATCCAATTGGACACGGGGCGTCGAACGAGGACGGCCGACGCCGAGTCGATCTTTGTGTATGAGGGCCGGGTCACAGTTGTGGGTTCCGCCTTTGTTGGCGGGAAGGGGACCATAGATCCTCGCCGATCGTTCGTTGCGAGTTTCGACGAGGACGACGTTCGATTTAGCCAGCACGGAAGCTCATTCCAGGGCCACGCGCCGGCCACCGTCAAAACCTTGGGGCTCGAGCTCACCGCTGCCGCGAACTCTGCCCTCGAGCGCTCCGCGATCGAGATCGCTCGGCCCTCCAAAGCTGCGCGCAAGGCAGCCAAGAAGGCAGGTCTCCCCGGCGGCGTGCCGATCAACATCGAAGGCGCTTGCGTTAACCTCGACGGGGTGGTGACTCTTGGGCTTCGATCACCCGTTGCCGCTACCGGCGATCCGATCTTGTTGCGGTTGAAGGGCGACGTGGTAGATGGAGTGCAGGCCGTTGCGGACGCGTCGGTCGGAGTGCTGCACATGGGCACCGATTCCACCGAACCGGTGGGAATCCGTGACCTCGCGTTCCGCGATGACAGGATTCACATGGTGGTTGCCCATGCTGACGTCGCGATGGTGGCCGATCGAATCCGCCGTGCCCCGGCCCGGCACGTCTCAGTTGATTCGGCAGGAGGCGACTTGATCATTCATCGCGACTTCGGGAATCGTCGGCGAGTCGAAGGGCTCGCACGGCCAACCGGCGTGGAACGGCTTCGCTCCGATGGATGGTGGTACGTGATCGACGACGAAAAAGCAGTCGTCGTTCTTAGCGCCGGCTAGATATGCCGTTGACCAAAGAGCGAGGGAGTGTCGCTGTCGCGGTTTTGAAGAAGCGATCGTTCGTTTCCGGTGTAGATCTCACTGGCCAGTCGTCCCATCTCTCGTTTGTCACCAGCGTGGAATGCTGCAACAAGGTCCTCTTCGACTAACGGGTGAATCCTTCGCGGCAGCTTCAA
>CALHFG010000044.1 GCA_938029215.1 uncultured Acidimicrobiales bacterium
AGTTTCCGTAGGCGTGGCTTGTATTGCCCGCAACGAGCTGAAGGCCCTGTGGCATCTCGACGACGTCAGTGAAATCGTGTACTTCACCGTTGCTCTCGATTCGGTTCGTCTTGTAGTAGACCAAAATCTGGTAGGGAACAATCGCGTTGTCGTCGGCGTCAACCACTGCTGGCATCCAGTAGGCGGAGCGATTGAGGGCAAACCCGTTGCAGGTCCCGCCGCCGGTGTCAGCAACGAAGTCATCGCTGTCCGGGTTGGCGTTGGTGTAGGCGTCGGTGTTGGTTTTGCCGAAGTACAGGTGCAGATGACCGCTTCCGGGATCGGTGTCGGTGTGCGGACGGCCAGGCGTATCTGGGTTGATAATCGGATCGTCGTAGGACAGGTGTGAGTACTGACAGGACACTCGAAAGTTCGCTGAGTTGTCGTTCGAGTCGTTTGTGTCCCCGACAGACACGTCGGTGAGGCGGTTGTCTGTCGGTGACGGCTGAGCGGCGTCATGGTCGAGTCCGCTGAACAGCTCGAAACTATCGTTGGTGTTCCGCACCGACGCAAAAGGCCCGTCGCCGGGTTCGGGTTCGGGGTTGGTGCCGAAGGCTGGGATTGTGAAGGGTATGTAGGCGGATGTGTCGCCGGCGGTGTTGATTGCTTGGACTTCTACGTTTACGGGGCCTGTGGTGAGGCCGTCGAGGTAGAGGGAGTTTCCGTTGGTGGTGCGTGGGGTTCCTCCGTTGACGCGGACGTTGTAGGAGAGGGTTTGGGTGGTGACGCGGTCCCAGAAGAGGTCGGCGTTTGAGTTGCCGTAGCGGTCGGCACGTAGGCCGGTCGGTGCTGGAACGTCGCTCCTCGCCGTCGCCACCGACACTCGATTAGACCGCTGACTGAAGCTGACGTTCGCTCCGCCGTTGTCGTAGGCAATTACGTAGAACTCGCCGGTCAATTGGCCAGCGGTCCACGTGGATGTCGGCCAGCCAACCGATGTGACGTACTCGGGGTTCGCTCCAACGTTGTAGATGTTGACCCCCCGAACTTCCACACCGTTGTCCGGGATCGTCCACGACAACGTACTGCCAGAAGCTGTAAGTACTGGTTGCGATGGTGTGCCGGTCTGGGCTGAAACCGTGCTGGGCGTCAACGTTGTTAGTAACGCTGCCGTGAGTAGCAGAGCGGCCATGACCTGTCTGGTCGTATTCAACATCATGTGTCCTTCCTGAGGTTCAAGGCATAGACGCACCGGCTTACATCGCCGGGGGACAACATGCGCGAACTGCGCAACAAAGCAGCCATTTCCACCCGCGATTCGGACCTGACGATGTAACGCAGGCGTAGCCTGCGGCATCCGGACGAATGGCGACTCGAGCCTTGGGCGTCTGTGTGGACAAGAGACGAAACTCTGGCCGTCTCGTGGGTGGCTAGAGGGGTGGGATCAACACAATCTTGCCGACGAACTCTTTGCTTAGAAACATCCTTTGCGCTTCCACGATCTCGTGCAGTGGGAACGTTGCGGTTACTAACGGCCGCAGGGCGCCTGTCTCGATGTAGCCAACGAGCGCATCCCACACAGCGTCGGGTTGATGGGTGCTTCCCACCAGGTCGAGATCCTTGAGATAGAGCGTGCGTACGTCGAGCTCCACGATCGGTCCCGCAATGGCTCCGGAGGTCCCGTAGCGTCCTTGACGGCGCAAGACTTCGAGCAACGAAGGGAACTGATCACCGGCCACCACGTCGGCCACGCAGTCCACCGACTCGCTTCCCAACTCCTCCACCAGGTCGGTTCCCCGGGCAACAACCCGGTCGGCGCCGAGCTCGATCAGCTGGTCGGCCTTGGCGGCCGATGCGACCGCAATCACCGTTGCCCCTCGAAGCTTCGCCAACTGGACACCCGCAGATCCAACACCTCCGGACGCTCCAGTGATCAACACCGTCTCACTCGCGGTCAGCCGGATCCTCTGTAGCAAACCCTCGGCGGTCGAGTAGGCGCATGGCAGGGACCCGAGCTCGACATCGCTTAGGTCCGTGGTCACCGCTGTGGCTTGGTCGGAGCGAACGACGCAGTACTGCGCGAAGCCGCCGTCGAACTCTGACCCCATGGTGGATGGCAGAGTCGGACGGTCTGAGTACAGGTTTTGCATCGAGCGACAAACGACCCGGTCACCGACCCGAGCCGTATCGACGTCGACTCCGACCGACACGATTGTTCCAGTGACGTCGGCGCCCTGAATCCTGGGGAAGGATAGGGCCCCGTCCCAACCACCGGATTCAACCTCGGTGTCGAACCCATCGCCTCCGTCACTGGTGCTACTGGTGATGGTCTTGGAATACCAGCCGATACGGGTGTTGATGTCGGTGTTGTTCACCCCGGCCGCCGCCACCTTGATCAGTACCTCACCAGAGCGTGGAGACGGAACCGGCACGTCGGTTCGATAGTCGAGTTTTTCGAAACCACCGTGACCGGTGAGGTAGACGGCGTGCATCGAAGGAGGGATCACTTTTTGGGCTTCTTCTTGGTCGGTTTTGGTTTCAGCGTTGCGATGTAGTCGTAGCTGCGGGCGAACCAGCCTGCCAGCGTTTCGGTGTCGCGCAGCAGATCGGCTGGCACGATGGCGTATCCGTTCATCGTCTTGCCGTACTGGATGGACGGGCCGGAGTCGTAGGTGTCAGTGAACTCGGTCCAGTCTTGGGTCGAGAACCGCAATGCGACCGTGCCATCCCGATCCAAGAAGCTGAACATGTGACCGTTGAGCGATGTGTACGGGTTGGCGGCACCCTTACGGTCCACGGTTTCGAACCGGCTGACTAGTTCCTCGTACAGTTCGAGCGCTTCGGGTGGTCCCGTGTACTTCGCTTTGGCCATGACCGAATGCTAAACCAGCGGATGTGAACCTTCACGTGGACGAAGTCGTTGCCGAAGTCGAGGCGGTACTTGAGCCGCTCGCGAACCCTGAACAGGCTGGCCCCATGGCCGCCTATATGCGAGACCAGTTTCCGTTCCTTGGCATCAAGACTCCCGAACGTCGTGCTGCGGTGAAACCCATCATGATGCGGGGAAAAGACTGGACAGCTGACGAGCTCCTCAACGTTGCAGAAGCGTTGATGGATCAGCCCGAGCGAGAGTTCAGTTTCGTGGCAACCGAACTTTTGCGAAAGTGGCGGGCGACGCTCAGATCTCAGGACCTGAACCGGATTCGACGTCTGATCCAGACCAAGAGCTGGTGGGACACCGTCGACGGGCTTGCGGTCCACACCCTTGGTGCTGTCGTACTGGCCGACCGATCCTTGCAGGCCGCCATGGATCTTTGGATCCACGATGACGACATTTGGGTTGCGCGATCGGCGATCCTTCATCAGTTGATGTGGAAGCACGAAATAGATGCCGAGAGGCTTTTCCGGTACTGCGACCTACGCGCCGAAGACACCGAATTCTTTATTCGGAAGGCGCTTGGCTGGGCCCTCCGCCAGCACGCAAGAACCGACCCCGAAGCAGTTCGAGACTATGTGAATCGCAATGCCGATCGTCTAGCGGGGCTTACCAAACGAGAGGCCCTCAAACACATCGGTACTGCTTAGTGACGGGCGAGCACTCGTTCCGGGGTCGGTGACTCTGCAGCTGTGCCGGAATGGTTGACACGACTGCGGGTGGCGACAACCGCGACGGCGGGTACAAGGAAGAAAAGGGCACCTGCCACGAAGTAGCCCCATACGGTTGCGCCAAAGATCAACAGGCTGGCGATCACGATGTTCTCCGTCGTCGACCGGTTTCCCTCTGCCGCAGATTTGCGGATCGAAACGAGGGCGAGGCCGATGAATGTGGTCAACAGGGCGAGGGGAACAAGGCGCCCGTCGGTCACGACCGACAACAGAACGGGAGCGGCCGAAAGAACTGCCGCCTTTGCCACGTTCGATTGCGTGAGAATGGCCTTCGGATCAGCGAAGACAATCGTGCTTTCCATGCCTCAATTATCGATCTTTCCGCCAGAATTGTGTACGTGCTTTTTGGCACACGTGACCCCCTTCACGCAGGGGAAACTCCGCAATTAGCGGCCCTGGCAATTCGACTACCAGTATTCCTCGTAGTGGATGTTGCCCGGCTCGTTTCGGCGGTCCACGGTGAACCCTCTTTCCACGAGCAGTTGCACCACCCCGACCGTCTCAGGAAAGTGTTCCTGGCCGTCGTCGCCCTTTTCGGGAATGCCGATCATCGCCGGATTTCCACACAGGAAAACGGCCGAGTTTTCCGGATCGAGCGGGATACCTTCGGACTCGAACCACCCGTCGGTGAACAGGCTCTGGATGTACCGCTTCGGCACCCCTTCCTCACGGGTTGGCAGCGGAAGGTAGTGATAGTTGGGATACCGCCTTTCGAGCTCCCGATGTTTGGCCTCATAACCCAGATCCGCCGACTTCCGCACGCTCACCGCCGACACGATTGGACCACTGTGGCCTTTGCGGAGCAACTCCAGCACCATTGCGTTGTGGGGGGCTTCGCCGGTTCCGGTGGATAGCAGTAGCACGGTGGACGACGGATCGTTCACGCTGCTCAAGGTGTACCGGCCCGCAACCTTCGGGCCAAGATAGATCCGATCCCCGGGCCGTTTCAGCGCCAGACGCGGGGTGAGCGCTGGCACATTGTCGTCGGTCGGAGGGACCAGAACGATGTAGAACTCCAGCTCGGTCGCCGCGTCGTCGTTGGCGAGATAGCCGTTGTCTTCAAAGATCCGGCTGCTGATCGAGTATGAACGGCGGATGAGCTTGTGCCAGCGCTGATCCAGCCCGGTGTCGACCGCATCGTCGATTCGGTCCTCCCAGAACCCAAGGCCCAACGACGCATACTGGCCAGGAATGTGAGACACATCGCCGTGGTCGGGGCGGACCCGCAACACCCAGAGATCCGAATGCGTAGGTTCAAAGTAGGTGATGGTGGCGTTGTAGTGCTCGTCCCGGAATTCCTCAACGAGGCCCTGCGTACGAGCCCGGCGGGTTATCGGTGTTGGCGCAACGGGGAGTTCGACCTCCGGGAAACAGGCCGCAGCGATACGTTGCCCAACGTCGACCCCAGAAGCGCTGTGGACACCGTCGATCGTCTCGTCGCCGACGAACCACAGTTTGCTCGACGCAACTGCGGCCGGGCTTGCGCCAACCAGCGAAGGCGCCGCCATCTGCCGTTCGGCGGCAAAGACCACATGATCGAACTGAAGGTCAGGGGTTCGGCGATCATCGAAGAACGCCATGGGGAAGCCGTCGACCACTTCGATCGAGTCAGGATTCGCCCGATACAACAACGTTGCCCGGCGTTCCCGTTCGAGGCGGCGCAGCATATTCTCACCAGCAGGAGAGAGTCGAGCCGGGTCCAGCCCACCTCCGGCGAGGACCACACCCGCACCACCGGCAGCGGCCTGAGCCACCATCTCTACCGCTCGGTCGGTATGGCCGATGATCAGTACGTCCTGATCCGAGAGCCGATCGGGAAGCTGATCCAGAAGCACGCGATCGCTGCTCGGGGGAGTGGTAAGCGGGGACCATTCGGGGTCTTCAGGGCGGAGCGCCACCAAGGCCGCCCGGGTTCGATAGCTCAAACGATTCGTGTTCACGACCAGGTCGTCACCAACCGTTTCGATCGAGCTGACGGTCTCGCCGTAGCCGATGTCCAGACTGTTCTCGGAGGCAAGTTCAGGAAAGGCCACCGAGGTTCCTTGTTCGATCACACGAACCAGACCGATCCCTGAACGAAGGGAAGAAATGGCGACCGAAAGCCCGGGCGCTGTTCCTCCAACGATTACGAGGTCGTAGCGGCCAGAGTCGGTGGCATTATTCGGATTGTCCATTGGTTCCCTCAGTCGTCGAACATCTGAGGTGAACGCTGACTGTCGTCCGCGAATTCCCCGCCGGGCTGCCATTTCTCGAACATCGCCTTCTTGCTGCTCGGAAACCCGCCCGTTGCAACCGGGCCCCACGAGGAGATTTCAATGCGGATGATGCACTTCTCCTGCCGTTCCATTGCGGCCCGGTATTCGTTCCAGTCCGGGTGCTCACCGGCAGCCGAACGGTAGTAGTCGATAAGCGGTTCCATGGCGTCGGGGAGGTCGATGATTTCGGCGTGGCCGTCGACCTGCACCCACGCACCTCCGAACTCGTCGCTCAGGACGCAAATTGAAACGGTGCCGTTCTGGCGAATGTTGAGCACTTTGGCGCGCTCGGGGTAGGTGGCGATCATGAGCGATTCATCCGAAGCCACCGCTCCGGTCACCGGCGACATCTGAACGCCGCCCGACTGTTTCAGGGTGGTCAGCACCCATTGTTTGCGATCCCGAAGAAAGTCGACAAGTTCGGCCCGGTCGACTTCGTTGTTCATTGCGAAGAGCATTACGCCAACATAATCGTGCTGGCGAGCTCCAACAGCGTTACGTCAGACCCTTGGGGTCCAAGAAGCTGCACGCCGAACTCGATGCCATCGGACCGGAACGGGACCGTCACTGCCGGCAGGCCAGCAATATTTGCGGCGATCGTGTTTGGCAGCACGACCTGGCGGAGATCGAAGTGACGTCCGTTGACCACGGCGATTTCGGGAGCGTCGGTCGTGGGGGGCTGGCAGCCGGTGGCCGGGAGCACGAGCACCGAGTTCTCGAGAAGGTCATTCAGTTGGAGTCGCAGATAGGCACGAAGTTCATTGCCACGGTCAAGCTCGCGGTTGTTCCGCTCTTCAGCCACCGTGAGTCGCTGAATGATGTAGTCGGGGTAGTGCATGCTCTCGCCAGGCCAGGTCCCGATCATGTCACGGTGTGCCACGACCACCGCTGGACCCTGAACCAGGCCGAAGCAATGAATCAGTTCGTCCTTGGTGGGGTATCCGACGCCGACCGCGTGGGGTAGATCGCGTTCGCTAGTGAGAATTTCGACTGCGTCAGCACACGCCGCAGCTGCTGCGGAATCAACCAGATCGAGGGCGTCCGGAGGTGGCGACAAGATGGTGGGATTGGCGCCCATGCGCGTGGCGCCGAGCGCGTTGGCTGCTTTCAGGAGCACGTCGGTTTCTCGGGCGATGAGGCCGGGGTGGTCGAGCCCGGGGGCCAGCGGCAGGATGCCTGTCATCGGCACCAAGCCGTCGGAGAACTTCCAGCCAACGAGGTGGCACCACGCAGCGGGGATACGCACCGAGCCGCCGGTGTCGGTTCCGATGCCAAGATCGGCTTGGCCCAGTGCAACCGCTTCGGCAGAGCCCCCGGAAGACCCTCCTGCGACCCGACCCTCCATCACGGGGTTTTCAACTTGCCGGCCTCGGTCGTAGGTGGTGATTCCCCAGGCGAACTCGTGGGTCGTCCCGGTTCCGACGATGTGGGCTCCGCTCGCCCGCAGGGCAGCGACGATTGCAGCGTCTTCAGTAGGGAATGCCCAGCGATCGGGCAACGCAACAGGGCTGTTGGCAGACAGCTCGTGCCCGCCGATGCCGACCAATTCCTTCACCACGACACTCACGTCGTCCAGCGGTCCGGTTCCAGTTGGGTCTCGGTGAACCTCAGCGAGCATGAAACAAACCTACCCTTGCCGGAATGTCCCCCCGCCTGATAGCAAGCTTGATCGCGCTCAGCATCGCGGCGACCGCATGTTCGGGCAGCTCCGACGCGGCGCCGGCATCGACTTCTGCGTCACCTACCACGACCGCGCCTGCCCTCACCACAACGGCCCGACCTCAAGCGGCTGGCTGTTCTAGTCTTCCCACCGGATTTAGCGACATCGTCATCGACGGTGGAGGTGTAGCGCTACCGGTTCGGGTGTACGTTCCGACCAGTTTCTCCGGCAGCGAGATGGCGGCGGTCTTGAACTGGCATGCCCTCGGATCCAGCGGCATCGAACAACTGGCGCTCACCAACTACGAGGTATTGGCCGAGACGGAGGGTTTCGTTGTGGTGCACGCCAGCGGGGTTCCAGATCCCTTGTCCGGGCGCAACTCGTGGGAGTTGATCGATGATCAGGATCCGAACCGGGACGATCTTGCGTTCGTCGATGCGCTTCTCGATGATCTCATCGGCCGGTGGTGTGTGGACTCTAACCGTGTCTATTCAACGGGCATGTCGAATGGCGGCCTGTTCACCGCCCGCTTGGTGTGCGAGCGGGCCGATCGAATCGCAGCTGCGGTCTCGGTCGCCGGCTTGTACCACCAGCCTGATTGCAGTCCGGCCCGATCGGTTCCGTACCGGGCGTATCACGGCACCGCCGACGATGTCGTGCCATTCGACGGGAACGGCCAATCCAGTCTGACCTTGGGGATCGAAGATCCACGGCTGGCCGAGCTCTTCGCTTCGGTGATGCCGGATGAGTTCGCCGAATTCGCCACCGATTTCGGATGCGTAGCCGAGCCGACCCTGGAGAACGTGAGCGAAGATGTGACCCGCTATGACTATCTCGATTGTGATGTTCCGTTGAGTTTCTTTGAGATCGCGGAAGGCGGTCACACCTGGCCGGGTTCTCCGCTCGGGCCACTGCTCGAGGGCAGCCTTGGTTACACGACGCCCAATGTGTCAGCAACGCTGGATGGCTGGGCGTTCATGAGTCAGCACAGCCTCGCCGGCTAGCCGTCGACGACCTTCTTCAGTACCTCGAGGCGTTGGCCCCAGTCACGTTCCATCTGCCTCACCCATTGTGTGACGCCTTCGAGGCCCGCGAGGTCGGGGGAGAATACCGACTCGCGGCCGCGTCGCTCCGACTGCACCAGGTCGGCCGCGGCCAGCAGTCCCAGATGTTTGGAGACCGCCTGTCGGGAGACACCCGTGACCTCGCTCAGCTCGGTGGGTGTGCCACTTCCGTTGGAGACGAGATGTTCTAGAACTGATCGACGGGTGGGGTCAGCAAGCGCCGAGAACACTCGGTTGGCCGATGGGCTGGCTGAAGGTTCGTGCATGAGTACTCACCCCCACAATCGCGGTTCGCCACTCCCACGATGCCCGGGCGGAACGAACCGAGGCGGTGATAGCGATCGAGGGTCGTTCAACGACAACGACCCGGGTGCCTGGTTGTAGTGGTTCCAAGACAATCGATACCGACGATGTGCGCGACGGGTCGTCCTCGGGCCACCAGTCAAATTCCAGGAGTCGCTCGGGCTCGAAGGTTCGAACGCGACCCTCTTTGGGTTCTCCGGTCACGAAGTCGCGGAGCCATAGTTCGCCGTCGTCGTCGATGACCGATCCCTCACCCATCCACTGCTCGATTCCATCGGGTGAGGTGAGAGACTTCCACACCTCGGCCGGGGCCGCATCGAACGAGGTCTCTGTGACTGCTTCGTCGGTCATAGCCGACAGACTATCTGCAACCAATGAGTTGCGCAATCATACATGCAACCGTATGGTTGCATGTATGAGTCTTCTTGTACCCACCGTTATCGAAGAATCCGGACGAGGGGAGCGGGCCTATGACCTGTACTCCCGCCTGCTGAAGGATCGAATCGTCTTCCTTGGGACCGACGTAAACGACACGAGCGCGAACCTGGTGATCGGACAGCTTCTTCATCTTGAGTCCCAAGACCCCGACCGCGACATTCAGCTGTACATCAACAGCCCCGGCGGTTCGGTAACCGCCGGCTTCGGCATCTATGACACGATGCAGTTCATCAAGCCCGACGTCGCCACGATCTGTGTTGGTCAAGCGGCGTCATGGTCGGCGGTGCTGCTCGCCGCGGGTGCGCCGGGAAAGCGAATGACGCTGCCAAATTCGCGGGTGCTCATTCACCAACCCCATGGTGGTGCACAGGGCCAGGCCACCGATATGGAAATTCAGCTTGAGGAAATGCGACTTGCTCGGCTGCGGATCGAGGAGCTTCTGGCCGAGCACACGGGCCAACCGATTGAACGGGTGCACAACGACATCGAACGCGACTACATCGTGCGCGGCGAAGCCGCAGTGGAGTACGGCTTGGTGGACAGCGTGATCACGTCTCGGGATGCCCTTCCTGGCGGCGTGTTGGCCCATCCCGGCCCATCCCGCATTGCGAACCCGCTCGACAGTCGCGACGACTAGCGACGTTCTGTGCCGCTGACCTAGGTGGCGGTGGCTTGCTTGGCGCTCGACTGATTCCTGATCACCATCGCTAGGGCGCCGAGCACGAGCGCCATCGGTGCCACCTGCGCCAACGACAGTGGTTCGTCCAGGAAAATCCAGGCAATGGCCGATGCCGCGACCGGGATGAACAGCGTCATGACCGACCCAATCCACAGCGGGATCCTCACCAGCGACCAGTTCATGAGCGAGTGACCGATGAGACCGGACGTTGCCGTCATGAAGATCAACCACTTCCAGCTCGTAGCGGTAGGCCATCCGAGATCTTGGCTGAATGCCACAGCCAGCGGAATGTTCACCAACACTGTCCACACGGAGGTTCCGGCCGTGAACTGCCCCGATGTCAGCACGTTCTTCGACTGCTTGGAGGCGATGAAGTAGGCGCCCCACGTAAGCATGGCGCCAAAGGCCAGGATGTCACCGGCCAGGCTCCACTGTGGCGTGCCGTTCGAGGCGAGGACAACCATGACTACGCCCGCCAATGCCACCGCCGACCACAGCACGTCGCGCCGGTGAATCTTCTCGCCAAAGAATTTGGCCGCCACGATTCCTACGAAGATTGGCTGCAGAGAACCGATGAGCGTTGCGTTCACCACATTGGTGAGCTTGATCGCCGAGAAGAAGAGCGCGATGTCGAGACCGAGAGCCAGTCCTCCAATCGCCGACTTTCTGAGCACGTCAAGGTTGAACTGAATCCCACGGGCCCTGAGCCAAACGATCATGATCACCGAGAACAACGCAAACCGGTAGACACCGATGGCCATGCCACCCATGTCGATCGCCTTGGCAATGACGGTTCCGCTGGCCCACGCAACGACGGCAGCGCTCGCACCAAGGAGCCCTTGGTTCAGGCTCCGGTCGGTTTCGTTAAGCGCCGGAGGCGAAGCGAGATCGGTCACCGACGCACGGTACATCTCTTCGTCGTTTCAACCAGCACTGTTTGGGTGTGACTAACCGAACAGGTCCAGCTGCTCTTCGCTGGTCATGGGCTCGGGCAATGGGTCCAGATCGACCAGGGCCGAGACATCGGCGTGGAAGTGTCGGGCGAGGCTGGGGGAGTCGTGATTATCCGGTGTGTGAATGAACACGTGCGGCGTGACGCCGCTCTCGCACCACTGGGCGATCTTCGGCACCCACTGCGACCATCCGTCGATGGTTGTGCGGGGGTTGGTGGCTCCGATGATCCTGACAAGCGGTTGACTCGCAGTCGTGACCGGTCGAACCCCAAGACGGGGCTTTCGCTCCCACGCCTCCTTCTCCAGCGCTGTCACCGGCGGGACGTTGAAGAGGGTTCGACTGTCCAGGGTCACTCGATTGATCCCCTGCTCGGCCAGCAGGTCGTTTAGTGAACGTTCCAGCCGTCCCCCAGCGGAGAAGTCGGGGTGCCGGGTCTCCACCGCCCACTCGACCGATCGGGGGAGATTGCGGCATGCGTCAGCCAGTACCGGGAGGTCGTCTGGGCCGAAGGTTGCGGGGAGCTGCAGTTGCACCGGTCCAAGATTGTTCCGGACAGGCGCAAGAAGGTCGAGAAACGAGTCGATCTCCTGGGCAACATTGCGTAGGCGACGTTCGTGGGTGACCGACCTGGGCACCTTGAAGCAGAACCGAAAGTGCTCGGGAACGAGCTCGGCCCACCGCTCAACCGTCTCGAGTTTCGGTGGGGCGTAATGCGTTGTGTTGCCCTCCACCGAGGTGCACCACGTGGCGTATGGGATCAGTTCTTCACCGGACCGGGTGTCCTTTGGGAACCAACGTCCCACCCAAGAACGCTGCGCCCACATCGCACAACCGACATACAACTTCACGAGCTCAGCGTATTGCGGACCTGAGCGGCAGTCTTGACCAAAAAGGCAAGAGCCCGCTGCCGAAGCAGCGGGCTCCTTTGGGTGGGGAGATCTAGATCTAGAGGACCGAGAATTCGATCCGTCGGTTCTTGGCCTTGTTCTCACCGGTGTCGTTGGGGGCGATCGGCTGCGATTCGCCGAACCCTTCGGTTTCCATGCGGTCGGCGTCTATTCCGTTCTCTACAAGGAACGCTTTGACCGAGTCGGCACGGTCCTGGCTGAGTGTCAGGTTGCCGGCTTCTCCACCGTCACTATCGGTGTGTCCGTCGATCTTCACACGGGTGTCGGCGTTGGCGTTCATGAAGTCAACCGCCTTCTGCAGCTCTACCCGGCTGTCTGCAGTGATGGTGGCAGACCCAACTTCGAAGTTGATGTTCTCGATACCCAGCTCGGCGTTCAAAGTGGGTGTTGCCGGGATCAGCACTCCATCGAGCACGTGGATCACACCGTTGTCGGCGTCGATATCGGCAGCCTTGACGGCTACACCGTTGATGGTGACCGAGCCACTCTCCACTACGACGTCAAGGTCGGTTCCCTGGACCGTGGTCAAGGTTCCCGTGGCGAGGTCAGCTGCAGTCAGCTTGCCCGGCACGACGTGGTAACTGAGCACGTTGGCTAGCTCGTCGCCCTCGGGAACTTCGCCGAGCGCCTCGAATGCGGCGTTGTCGGGAGCAAAGACAGTGAAGGGACCGTCGCCAGCAAGCGTGTCGGCGAGACCAGCGTTACCGAGAGCGCCAACGAGTGTTGAGAAGTCGGGGTTGCCGGCTGCGATGTCAACGATGGTGTTGGTCGGCGCTGCTTCCACGGTGATCCGGTTGACGACAGTGTTGATGCCATCGACGCCCAGTGCAGCAGCCTCGGCCGCCGCCTTTTCATCCTCGGAGGCAACGGTGCCCACCAGGGTTGCGGTGTCGCCATCGAGTTCTCCGGAGATTCCGGCAATGCCGCTGGCTTCAAGGGCGCTGGTGAGCGCCGGGGCGAGGTCGCCTGATGCGGTCTCTGCCTCGACGGTGATGTTGTTCACAACGTTGTTGATCCCATCGACCGACAAAGCAGCAGTTTCAGCAGCGGCCTTGGCGTCTTCGGAGATTGCCGTGCCGGTGAGGGTTGCGGTATCACCGTCGATCGATCCGCTGATTCCGTCGATGCCGGTTCCATCCAACGCTGCGTTAAGCGCGGGTGAGAGGTCGGGCGCTTCCAATTCGACGGTGGTGACCGTCGATGCGCCATCGTCGGCTGAACTGCCGCATTGGCTAAGGAGGAGCGGGATGAGGATGAGCGCTCCGACGACCAGCAGCAGTGGGAGGAGCCACTTGGGCAGGCCTCCGCCCGAGCTGGGCACGGCAGCCGCTCCCTTGATGTCTCGTCCGGCACCAGCGACGCCCGCCGTGACGCCACCGGCGACACCTTTGGCGCTGTCGCCCAGTTTGCCCACCGCTCCGGTTGCAGCCGCTCCCGCATTGTTCAACGCGCCAGATCCGGCGGCGCCAATGGCGCCCAGCCCTGCGGCACCGGCGGCTGCAGCTCCGAGACCTTTTGCTCCAAGACCACCCAACAGGCCCTTGCCTGCGAGGTCGGCTTTTTCGGTGGCGAGCATTCCGAGAAGACCACGACTGTCGAGCCCTTCCTGACGCCCCTTGCCCTTGATGAAGCCCAGAACCAGTGGAGCAACCATCGGCAATAGCTTGCCGATCATGCCGCCGCCAAGGCCGAGGTTGCCGGCCAGGCTCTGGACGATTCCCTCGCTGTTGTCACCGAAGATGCCGGCCATCATGCCTGCATCGTTATCGGTGGAGCGGTTGGTAAGAAAGCCGCCGATATCGGAGAGAATGCCGTCGTCGGCGCCCTCGACCATGTTCAGAACGGCATCGCTGCCACCTTGTTCGGTGGCTCGATCGGCAAGGCTGCCCAGGACCGCAGGGATGGATCCGCCGAGCGCGGCGCTGGTGTCAGCACCCGACGCGTTTAGCAGTCCGGCGATTGAGCCCAGATTAGAGTCGGAGCCCAAGAGCCCGAGGATGGAATCAGTAAGTGACATGTGTAGGTGTCGTCCTTCAGTGTTGGTATTCGTTTCGAGGCGTGCGCAATCGGGTGTCGCAGCCTCGGTAACGCTTGCGACATATCGACAAGTGCTACGACAAGAGAACGCTGGGGCTAGCACGTTCGTCGCGACGGCGCACGCGGACTACCAGGATTGGTAGTTTCGGTCAAAGGGGTAGGTTCAGGCTGTGCACCTTGAATTGATGACCCTCATCGTCGACTCCTACGACGATGCAATTCGCTTCTTTGTGGACGTGCTGCAGTTCGAACTTGCCGAGGATTCGCCGTCGCTGACGAACGACGGACAGCCGAAACGGTGGGTCGTTGTTCGACCTCCTGGGGAGAAGACCGGCATCTTGCTCGCCCAGGCTCGAGGCGCCGAACAGACGCGGGCGGTGGGCGAACAATTTGCTGGCCGAGTCGGGATGTTTCTGCGAGTCAGCGACTTCGACAGTGTGCACGCCAAACTCATCGAACACGGGATCGAATTCGTGTCCGAGCCACGAAACGAGTCGTACGGGCGGGTCGCGGTATTCGTTGATCCGTGGGGCAATCGGTGGGATCTTCTCGGGTAGACACACACGTCGTTTAGGTGCGTTGCCGGTGTCGGGTTAGGTTCAGCGGATGGCAAAGATCAGTTTGATGGCAACGCTCACCGCGGCCGACGGAAAAGAAGAGGCAATGAAAGAGGCGATCGGCGCGCTCATCGCAGCCGCCGAGGAGGAACCTGGCTTGGAGATCTACAGCGCCCACGCCAGCCGTGACGAGCCTGCAGTCTTTCGTTTCTTCGAGCTGTACACCGACAGCGACGCGCTGAAGGCGCATGGCAAAGGTGAACGCATGGCGGCCGCCATGGGCGCTCTCGGAGACCTACTCGCGGGCCCACCGGAGATTCTGCGGCTCACACCAATCGCTGCGAAGGGCTTCGACTTTTAGCTCGGGAGCCGGTTGCGGGCTTTGGCTAGTCGCCGTCCAGAACTGCGTAGGCCTCGATCTCTACCACCAGGTTCGGATCGATCAGTCCGGCGATCTGAACGAGCGTTGCGGCTGGACGGATGGAGCCGAATACCTCACCGTGGGCTCGAAGCACTGCATCGGTGTCGTTGATGTCGGTGACGTAGAGCCGTGTGCGCACAACATCCTGGGGTGTTGCTCCCGCTTCGGCAAGCGCCGCAGTGATCGTGTGTAGTGCGTCCACGGCCTGTCCGTAGGCATCGACACCCTCCACGTTCGGTGGCTGGGCACAGGTTCCCGCAACGTGAATTTGGTTCCCAACTCGCACCGCCCGGCTATATCCGTAGGGTTCTTCGTAGGGGCCGCCGGAGCTGATGTTCTGTCGCATCCTCTCTGTGTAGTCGCGCTTCGGTGGGCATGTAGTCAAATTCTTGGCACGTACAGGTCCAGATTTCGGAATGGAACGCCCGACCCGTGCGTTGCACCGGCATGGCAGCTGACTCTGGCGCGTTCGAACGCGATACCGACTACGTGATGGACCGGATCTTGGATCCGCGGATGCCCGGCCAACAAGATGCCGACTGGCCGGTTGAACCTGACCGCTACCGATTGGTGGTGGCGGCGGCTTGCCCGTGGGCTAACCGGAGCGCGATCGTGCGCCGTTTGCTTGGTCTTGAGGACGCCATCTCGCTTGGGTTTGCTGGGCCGACTCACGACCCCCGCAGCTGGCAGTTCGACCTGGACCCGGACCATTTGGACCCGGTGTTGAAAATCGAACGTTTGCAGGATGCGTATCTGGCCCGTTACCCGCACTACCCCAAGGGCATCACGGTGCCGGCAATCGTCGATGTGCCAAGCGGTCACTTAGTCACCAACAACTTCCCGCAAATCACCATCGACTTCTCCACCCAGTGGACGGCCTTTCATCGCGACGGTGCCCCTGAGCTCTACCCCGAGCACCTGCAGGACCAGATCGACACCATCAGCGAGGGCATCTACCACGACGTGAACAACGGTGTGTACCGAACCGGCTTCTCTAGTAGCCAGTCCGCTTACGAAGAGGCGTACCACACATTGTTCAATCGCCTGGACGAGCTAGAAGACCACCTCTCTACTCGGCGCTTCCTGGTGGGTGACACGATCACCGAAGCCGACGTTCGGCTGTTCACCACCCTCATTCGATTCGATGCGGTCTATCACAATCACTTCAAATGCAATCGAAACAAGTTGAGCGAGATGCCCGCACTGTGGGGCTACACAAGAGACCTGTATCAGACTCCAGGATTCGGTGACACCGTGCACTTTGATCAAATCAAAGAGCACTACTACGAGGTTCACCGCAGCATCAATCCCACCGGGATCACTCCCGTTGGCCCCGACCTGAGAAGCCTCAATAGCCCGCACGGACGCGAAGCGTTGGGTGGGCGTCCCTTTGGCGACGGAACCGCTCCCGGACCAGCCCCGGCCCGTGAACGACACGGGGCGCTTTCCGACGGCATGACCCCGCCGGTTCTCACCAAGCTCGACTAGCCGGGCAACCGCCTACCTGGCCTCGGTGTCTACTTGGTTGCTTGGCGGGTCTCGTTGTTAGGGTCAGTGGATGGCCCAGATCATTGAAGTTCGTAAGACCGAGTTGCACGACGCTCGGGTGACGACGGTCGATTCGGCCCCGCTGGGAGAGCATCAAGTACGCCTCGCGGTGGCGTCTTTTGGCATGACCGCAAACAACATCACCTATGCCGTGTTCGGCGACATGATGTCTTACTGGAACTTCTTCCCCGCCCCCAGCGGCGCCGACTACGGCGTCGTGCCCGTATGGGGGTTCGCCGACGTCGTTGAAAGTCGAGCCGAAGGAATCTCTGAAGGTGAGCGGATCTACGGCTATTTGCCGATGGCAAACGAACTCGTTGTGACCGCCGACAGAATCAAGCCCGGGTCCTTCACCGATGTGAGCGACCACCGATTGAAGCTGCCCTCCGCCTACAACAACTACGTACGTTGCGCCGCCGATCCCAGCTACGACGAGGCTCGAGAAGATGCCACCATGCTGTTGCAGCCTCTGTTCTTTACGTCGTTCCTCATCGACGATTTCCTTGCTGACAACGACTTCTTTGGTGCAGCCCAGGTGGTGGCCACCAGCGCATCGTCCAAGACGGGGTTTGGTACCGCACACATGCTCGCAAAACGTGACGGAATCCGAGTGGTTGGTTTGACCTCGGGCCCAAACGTGGAGTTTGTGGAGGCTCTTGGCTGTTACGACGACATCTATACCTACGACAACATCGACCAGATTTCCGGTGGCCCAACCGCACTGATCGACTTCGCCGGGAATCAGAACGTCGTGATGGCCGTACATCAGCACTTCGCCGAGGACCTAAAGCACAGCGCAGTGATCGGTGGGACTCACTGGGATGCAGACCGCCCCGAACCGGCCCCGATGCCGGGCGCCAAGCCGGAGTTCTTCTTTGCCCCTACACGTATCGAGGTTCGGGCCAAGGATTGGGGCGTGGCCGAGATGCAGCGGCAACTGGGCGAGGCCTTTGGCGAGTTCGTGCCGTTCGCAGAGCAATTCCTTGCCGTCGAACACGTGGCCGGGCTCGAGAACGGGGTTGATGTCTACCTCAACGTGTTGGGCGGCAACGCCAGTGCGTCGGTGGCGCAGATTGTTACGCCCTGACGATCTGCTGGACCGCGTCGGCCAGCTGGTCCAGTTCATCCTCGGTGTTGAAGTAATGCACGCCAGCACGGACGACGTTGTCGAGCCCTCGCAGCCCGAGATCTAGTTGAGCGTTGCTCTTGCCCGGAGCCCCCACGTTGATGCTTCGGGTCGAGAGGTTCTGCTGAATGGTCTCGGGCTTCATCGCAGACGAGGTGAACGTCACGATGCCGGACTGGTCGGTGCCTTCGTCGCAGATGGTGATCGAAGGGATTGCGGCGAGACTGTCACGGAGCCTGGCCGACAACATCCCGATTCGATCCTGGATCCGTTCAAAGCCCAGTTCGAGGGCGTAGTTGGTGGCGACCCCGAGAGCCACCTTGCCCGCGAAGTTCTGCTCGCCGAATTCGAATCGATGCGCTCCGGCGGCGTACTCGTAGCTATCGGGTCCCGTCCACGTTGCGCTGCGACCGTCAAGGAAAGGGGTCTGGCCCAGCCGGCCAATCGCCCCCGACCGGGCGTAGAGAATGCCGGTCCCTCGCATACCTCGCATGAACTTGCGACCGGTGTAGTTCAGGAAGTCGCATCCAAGTTCTTGAACATCTAGCGGCCGCTGGCCCGCAACCTGGCAGCTGTCAAGAAGAAAGAACGCTCCGAGGCGTTTGGCGGCGGCACCTACCGCAGCCGCATCCTGGACCGCCCCGTTGGCCATCGAGATGTGGGTCAGGCACACAAGCTTCACCGCACCATCGGCCATCTTGTCGAGTTCTTCCAAGTCGATGTTGCCGTGCTGATCGTTCGGGACGACGTCCACGACGATTCCGCGTTCGCGAGCTTGCATCAGCCCGTAGGCGTTGGCCTGAAACTCGCTCCTGCCAATGAGCACCCGATCTCCGGGCTGGAGCGGGATCGATAGGAAGGCTCGCCACCAGCCATCGGACGCGCTCGCAGTGAACGCCACCTCGCTTTCGGCGCAGTTCAGGTATCGGGCGGTTGCTGAGTAGATAGCATTCAGCTCCGGCTGGTGGGCTCCCCATGCCTCGTATCCGCCCATGGAGGCTTCAGCCTTCAAGTAGTTGACGGCAGCCTCGAGGACCGGAGTCGGCGGCAACGACGAGCCGCAATTGTTGAGATGGTTGATGTATTCGGTTGCCGGTGTGTCGGCTCGCAAGCGCTCGATATCCACCAGCTCATCATTGCATCGACCACATGACCGGCCGGCATCTTTGTTGTCTTGAGCACCGGCAGTTACAGAGCCAGGCGCGGTCGGGCCCGCGGGCGAACCGCGGCCAGGCGCACAAGAATCACACCAGACATGAACGCTCCACCGGCTCCACCGACGGTGAGGGCAGGGTCGCCGGAGTACAGGCCATAGACGAGCCATACCAGCGCCTCGATGAACGCCATCGACCACGTGGCAGCAGACACACCAACTGGCTGCCGAGTGCGGAAGGCAGCGACGGCCGCAGGTGCGAACTGCACGCCGTACAGCAGCCCGATCACAAGCCCAGCAGCCTCGAGGCTCACAAGCACATAGGGGATCAGCGGGATCACGCCTATCCCCAGAAAACCGGTGAGGATAGGACGGGCCACGTGGAGACCATCGATGCGGGCGAGCTGCACCGCGATCGTGCCGTACAGAACGGTGCCGGCCACCGAGACCGGGACGATGCTAAAAGCGCCATCGGCTTGCAGGCCGTAGGTCACCCACCAAAGGTTCTGTGCAATTCCTACGCCGACACCGACGGCCGATACCCCAAGTGACACCCTGGTGCGTCGAAGTCTTGATACCTGAGGCACGATCATCCCCGCGCCCAGCACGTTGGCAACGACCACCAGAAAAGTAAGTAGGTATGTCACGGGGCCTCCTCCAGCCGGTGTAAGGGTCTAACCAATGTTAGCTCCTTTCGACCGCAAAGTGTAAGGACTTAAATAAATTTTGCTACTTACCGTTTCGATCTCGGGTTGCTATGCTGATTCCGTGCAGGTGGCTTCCGCTCAGCAGTCAGAGATTCAGATCACACTCGAGGTGCTTTTCGATCTCACCAACCTCTACGGCACCGGCGAGATTGACCTTCGGGGCAAGCTGGATAAAGCAGGGTTTCCGCGGGCCAAGAAGGCTTCGGCGGCATCGGTAGCACGACTTGGAGAACGTTTGGCCGGTTTGGCGACGCTCGTCCGAAGCTTGCCCGATCTCGAAGTGTCTGAGGCAAGCGAGCTCATCAACGAAGAGCTAACCGAGATCTCGATCGCTCCATCGGTCGTTGAACACGATGGAGTCGGGCCGCACCTGCATTGGACGCCAGCGACGGCCACCTTCGACGACCAGGTTCTCGCAGACATGTTGATGGCGGTTGCTCACGAGTTGTGCGACAACGGCACGATTCGATTTGGGCGGTGCGGTGCCGAGGATTGTCAGGACCTTTTCTACGATGGCACCCGCAATCGATCTCGCCGTTTTTGCGATGACCCGCGATGTGCCAGCCGTACGCACACAGCCGACCATCGCGCTCGTCAGAAGCGATCTTCGAGCTCCTAGGGACTCCGAAATACGAAGGGGGTAGGTTGGAGCCGTGGGAATTGACGTGCACCTGATCGATGGGACCTATGAGCTGTTTCGTCAGTTCTTCGCCCCGGGCCGACCTTCCCGGGTTAATGGCAACGGCTTGGAAGTTGGTGCGGCGCGCGCGGTGGTAAGAAACCTGTTCACCATGCTGGAAGAGGGTGCCACTCATATCGGCGTGGCTACCGATCACGTCATCACCAGTTTCCGCAACGATCTGTACGACGGTTACAAAGACGGTTCAGAGATCGACCCCGACATTGCGGGCCAGTTTCTGCCGCTCGAACTCGGGATTGAAGCGGCCGGCTTTGCGCTGTTCCCGATGGTTGAGTACGAGGCCGACGATGGTATGGCGGCCGCTGCCGCCGTCGCCGCCGATGACCCGTCGGTTGATCGTGTGTTGCTGTGCACCGCCGACAAGGACCTGGCTCAGTCGGTTCGGCCGGGCAAGGTGCTTCAGCTGGACCGAAGGCGGAACAAACTGTTCGACGTGCCCGAAGTGATCGAGAAGTTTGGCGTGCCGCCAGAGTCGATCGCTGACTGGTTGGCGCTCACCGGCGACGCAGCCGATGGGTTTCCCGGTCTCAAAGGTTGGGGGGCGAAGTCCTCGGCCACGGTGCTGGCCCACTACGGGTCGATCGAGAACATTCCGCTCCATCACGGGCAGTGGGAGGTGACAGTGCGAGGTGCGGCGAAGCTGGCCGAGACCCTGCGGGAAAATCTGGCAGACGCGATGCTATTCAAGAAGCTTGCAACGCTCGACGAGTCGGCTCCCACTATCGACTCGGTCGAGGAGCTGCGATGGACTGGACCGACCGACGCAATTGCCGAGGCCGCTGACGTCCTGATGGCGCCCGACATCGTCACCCGAGCCGCGAAGCTCTCGTCGCGTCGCTGAACCGTGGTCAAGGGTCTGGAACAAACCCCGCTCTGGTGTGGTTGAAACGGGCATGACTACCGCAACGTTCAATGGCGTCACCCTGGCCGAGTCCGACGAGACTGTCATCGTCGAGGGCAACCACTACTTTCCGTCGGCCAGTGTGAACTGGGACCACTTCTCAAAGACCGACCACAGCACCCGTTGTCCTTGGAAGGGCGACGCAACCTACTACGACGTCTCCGCCGATGGTGAGTCGAAATCCAACGTGGCCTGGCAGTATGAAGCGCCCTTCGAAAAGGCTGCTCACATCAAGGACTACGTAGCGTTCTATCCCGCAGTGACCGTCTCCTAGGTCACGCGACGGTCCAGACCTAGCTCTTGGCCCGAGACGGGTTGACCCGACTGGGCTCGTTAGGCATCTTTGGATACACGGGCGGCCAGGGGGCATCCTCCAGGCCGTCGGCAAGATCTCGTCGGTACCACTCGAGCAGCGGCGTTATGTCCTGAGGAGCCTCGTACATTTCGGCCCAGGGGTTCCCATCGGTCGAGACACGTTCGGCCACGGTGGCGATCGTCAAATCATCCGGAACCACATCGGCAACCTCGTCCCATCGCAACGGTGTGCTCACCTGGGCGCCGACTCGTGAACGAACCGACCACGTGGCAAAGACTGTTTTGTGCGGAGCGTTCTGGTTGAAATCGATGAAGACTCGTTGGCCACGTTCTTCCTTCCACCATGCTGCCGTAATCGTTTCGGGGAAGCGGCGCTCCAGCTCTCGAGCGAGCGCCACCGCTGCCGCGCGTACGTCGTAGCTGTCCCATCGGGGTTCGAGGTGCGCAAACAAGTGAAGGCCGCGACTGCCGCTGGTCTTTGGGAAGACGTCGATGCCCACCTCGGCCAAGACATCACGCACTTGGAACGCAACGGTCTTAATGTCGTCCAATGTGATCCCCTTGGAGGGGTCGAGGTCGACCCGAAGCTCGTCGGTGAACTGAGGGGTGGCCGCGGTGTGTGGCCATCCGTGGAATCCCAAGCAGCCCATGTTCACCGCCCACGCCACGTGGGCGATATCAGCCGCCACCATCGCGTTTGACGTCGTGCCATTGGGCGTGGCGACAACTGCAGTTTCGAGCCAGTCGGGAGCACCTTTGGGTACTCGCTTCTGAAAGAACGACTTGCCGCTGGCCCCGTCGGGGAACCGCTGCATGAGGATCGGTCGCCCACCGATGGCTTGCATCAGCGGGCCCTCGATCGATCGGTAGAACTCGATCAGGTCCAGCTTGGTTTCGCCTCGTTTGCTGAAGAACTCTTTGTTCGGGCTGGAGATAATCACGTCTCGGCCTGCGAGCTCGAGCGTGATCTTTTCGGACTTGGAAGCCATCGCTATTGCACCACCCGATCCGCCAGCTCACCCATTGCATGGTCGAACAAGACCGCGGGATCGGAGATGGCATTTTCGAAGTGTCCGAACATCTCGAGTGAGATCAGGCCCATGATCTCTCCCCAGGCCTGAACTCCCCGGGCCAGAGCCACCGGCGTGATCGAATGACCGGTGAAATCCATGAGGCCAGCCATCGCCTGGTCGAGCTTCTTCGACTTTCCGCCTTTGGGCTTGGCATCGACCAGGATCGTCATGAGGCACACGGGAACCCGCACCGCCGGATCAATGGTGTCCTGCGGGGCCTTGTAGCCCGGGATGGGCGATCCGTAGATGAGCGCGTACTGATGGGGGCTGTCGAGTGCGAACTGCCGAATCGCTTTGGCCACTCCTAAGAACCGATCGTGATAGTTGGTTGGCGCACACGCGGCGTCGGCCGCCTCGACTCGGTCTCCCACGTCGTTGTAGGCATCGATGATCAATGCGGTGAAGAGCTCATCGCGGCTGGGAAAGTAGCGATAGATGGCCGACGACGCCATTCCCATTTCTCGAGCGATGGCTCGTAAGGAAAGCGACGTTGCACCCTCGGCTTCCAGCTGACGGGTGGCGGCAGCCTTGATTTCGGCGGTGAGTTCAGCTCGAACGCGGGCGCGGTATCCCTGGGCCGGCTTCGTAACGGTGGACTCGGGCATGCGATTCACTCTACCGCAGGAACTTTGAGCGGTAAACACAAAAGAGAGCAGTGCTCTTGACAATGGTGGACGGCCGGGGCATAGTTTGGAAAGAGAGAGCAGTGCTCTCGTAACGAACTAATAGTCACGAGGAGTGATTCGAATGAAGAACATGCATGTAGTCATCGGCGCAGGAGCCACCGGCACCGCCACCGCTTTGCAGCTCGCAGAAGCGGGTGAGTCGGTTCGCGTACTTACCCGATCTGGCGGAGGTCCGGTACATCGTCTCGTCGAGTTGGTTGCTGCCGACGCAACCAACCAGGCAACGCTCCAGGCGTTAACCGCCGACGCCAAGGTCATCTACAACTGTGCCAACCCTCCGTACAACCAGTGGGCTACGGATTGGCCCCCGCTGGCGGCATCCATTCTTGCGGCGGCCGAGACCAGTGGTGCCGTTCTTGTGACGCTGAGCAACCTCTATGCCTACCCAAAGGGTTCAAGTCCAATGGCTGCCACCGACGCGCTGGCGGCGCCAAGCAGCAAGGGAGCGATTCGGCAGCAGATGTGGGAAGAGGCCCTTCACGCACACAACGAGGGTCGAGTTCGCGCCACCGAAGCCCGGGCATCAGATTTCATCGGACCCGGCGTTGGAGCATCGGGTCATATGGGCGACCGGGTGGTGCCTAATGTTCTGAAAGGAAAGGGCGTGTCGCTTCTTGGCCGCACCGACCGTGCACATAGCTGGACTGCCATCGACGATGTCGCCCGTACGCTCATTGCGCTGGGCGCCGACGAGCGAGCGTGGGGCCGCGCATGGCACGTCCCCACGACGTCGCCTAGAACCCAAGAAGAACTGGTTGGTGAGATGGCAAGGCTGGCCGGAGTCGACCCGGTGCCGGTTCGCACGATTCCGAACGCGATCGTGCGAATGATCGGTGTCTTCGTCCCGATGCTGCGTGAGCTGCGGGAGGTCCTCTACCAGTTTGAAGAAGAGTTTGTGATCGACTCGGCCGAGACGACCGACACGTTCGGCCTGGCGCCGACTCCGCTAGAGGTCACCCTGAAGTCGACGCTCGAGCACTACCGCACCTAGCCGTTGGCATGGAGAACTCGGTCGACTCCCACCGGCTCGGGTTCAGACAGTTGATCGAACGTGCATTCGGAAGGCTGCTTGTCGGGCCGCCAGCGGAGCACTTTGGTGACCTCACGGAATCTTCCGCCCAGGGTGGACCCGTACTTCACCTCTACCACCCGTTCGATTCGAAGTGGGATCCAACTGCCGTCGCGCTGGGCGTTCCAGCGGTGCGGGGCACCAGGCATCTGGGTGCTTCCGTGGGCATAGGCATTGGCCCAGTCGGCCCAGGGGTGCGCCTCGAGGGCGCCAGCAAGCAGTGGCTCCAGTTCGTCGATTAGCTCGCTCCGCCGCTTGGCCGTGAAGCTGGCTGCCACCCCTACGTGATGGAGTTTTCCCTCGGCGTCGTGCAGGCCCAAGAGAAGCGAGCCCACACCCTTGCCGTCCTTGTGAACCCGATAGCCAGCCACCACCGCGTCGGCGCTGCGGATGTGCTTGACCTTTAGTTGGGTTCGCTTGTTCTCAACGTATGCACCGGTGGCCGGCTTGGCGATCAGTCCATCGAGCCCGGCCCCCTCGAACTCTTCGAACCATCGCTGGGCGACTTCTCTGTCGGTGGTGGTGGGCGTCAGGTAGACCGGAGCGATGGCGTCCTCCACCGCCGTTTCCAACAGTTCCCGCCGCTCGCGGTAGGCGCGGTCTCGTAAGTCTTCGTCGCCGAGCGCCAACAGATCGAACGCAACAAACGAGCAAGGGATCTCGGCCGCTAACTTGTTTACTCGACTCTCTGCGGGGTGAAGGCGCAATTGCAGGGCGTTGAAGTCCAGTTCGTTGTCTCGAACAATGATGAGCTCGCCATCCACGACGCAACGATCCGGCAGAGATCGCTTGAGCGGTTCCAAGATCTCGGGGAAGTAGCGGGTGAGCGGCCGCTCGTTGCGCGAGCCCAGCTCGACCTCATTGCCGTCTCGGAAGACAATGCAACGAAAGCCATCCCATTTGGGCTCAAAAACCAGTTCGCCGAACTTGGAATCAGGGTCAGGAATGCCCGCGATTGCCTTGGCAAGCATTGGCTTGACGGGTGGCATTACGACGAGGTCCATGAAGGAAAACTAACCCCGGCGCGCGAAAAACCCCGGGCGTTCGCCCGGGGTCGATCGGATTCGCTATCTCGCGAAAGGGCTAGGCGAATTGTGGAAGTGCAGCCGCAACGGTGGGCTCGACAACCTTGCCCGCCTTGACGGTGAGCCCAGCAGCCAATCCTGTGTCGTCGGCCAGCGCCTTTTCAACACCATTGGCCAGCTTGACCACATAGCCAACGGTCGCGTTGTTCAGCGCAATGGTGGAGGTGCGAGGAACCGCACCCGGCATGTTGGCAACGCAGTAGTGAACGACACCATCAACCACGTAGGTGGGGTCAGCGTGAGTGGTTGCCTTCGAGGTCTCCGCGCACCCGCCTTGGTCGATGGCGACGTCGACGATGACCGAACCAGGGCGCATCGACGCAACCATGGAGCGGGTGATCAGATGGGGCGCCCGTGCATTTCGAACGAGCACGGCACCGACGACGAGATCGCTTTCGGCAACGTGCTTTTCGAGGGATGCGGTGGTGCTGAACACGGTGGTGATCGCCGCTCCGTACTGGTCTGACAGGGCCTCGAGGACCGCGGGGTTGCGATCCAAGACAACCACGTTGGCGCCAAGTCCGACCGCCATCTCGATGGCGTTCTTTCCAACGAAGCCGCCGCCGATGACGGTGACCTTGCCAGGCTCGACGCCCGGTACGCCTCCGAGAAGAACGCCGGAACCGCCGGCGATCTTCTCGAGGCTGCGGGCACCGGCTTGAACTGCGAGCCGTCCTGCCACCTGGCTCATTGGCGCAAGAAGGGCCAGGTCGCCACGAGGGCCAACCACCGACTCGTACGCGATACACGTTGCGCCGCTGGCAACCAGGTCGGCGGCCTGCTCGGGATCGGGGGCCAGATGGAGGTAGGTAAACAGGGTGTGCTCTGGCGTGAGACGGGCCCGCTCAACCGCCTGCGGCTCCTTGACCTTCACGATGAGCTCGGCGCCCTCGAACACGGCTGCTGCGTCGGCCACAATTTCGGCGCCGGCGGCAACGTACTCGGCATCAGAGAAACCCGAGCCTTCTCCAGCCCCCGCTTGGATGATCACCGAGTGACCGGCACCGATCACTTCGGCTGCGCTATTGGGGGTGAGGCCCACGCGGTTTTCGTTTGCCTTGATTTCAGTAGGGACACCTACGCGCATGAGAGCCTCCTCGGACTGGTCGAACCTGCGTGTGTGACCAAATTTACGCCAAATCGTGCGCCTAAGGTCAGGCGAGTTAGAGCCCATAACTATATAAACGAGCAGTATTGTTGCGAGAAAGCTCTAGATGGCGCACAATTCGTGCGTGAGTTCTCTCGATTCCATTGACCTGTTGATTCTCGGCGAATTGCAGAGCAACGGCCGGCAACCAACTTCGGACATTGCCGAACGCGTGGGTCTGTCGCCTTCGGCCTGCCACCGCCGGGTCAAGGCGCTGGAGAAGGCCGGTGTTATCCAGGGCTATGTCGCGGTCCTCAACCCCGATCTCATCAACCGATCACTCGACGTCTTTGTGGAGATTTCCCTCTCCAGTCAGTCGATGGAGAACATCACAACATTTGAACGGGCAGTCATGACCTGCCCAGAAGTGATGTCATGTCATCTGATGGCTGGAGACGCCGATTATTTGGTTCATCTGGCCGTGGCGGACCCAAAAGACTTCGAACGGATCCACACCGAGCACCTCTCACGACTGCCGCATGTGACCCGACTCAAGTCCAACTTTGCGATCCGAACCGTCGTCGAGACCACCGAATACGAACTGTGATTCTGCGCTGCGCTCGCCTCCGGTTGTGCGTGGCGAACGCGTTCTAGGTTCTGGGCCTTTGCTGGGCTCGATGCTCTAATTGTGTCGGGTCGCTGCGCTGGCCTGCGGGCTGTGATTCTGCGCTGCGTTCGCCTCCGGTTGTGCGTGGCGAACGCGTTCTAGGGAATAGGCGGCTATTGGTAGCTGACCATCGCCGGGATGCGGGCAAGTTCGTTTACGACCTCTTCGGGTGTCATCAGCCCGGTGTCCTCATCGAAGAAGAGCTTGAACCCGGTGTAGTGCTCCTCGCGGGGGAGCAGGCTCTTGTAGACGCCCTTCTTCAACGTCTTGCCGCCATGGCCGTCGATGTGAAAGATCGTTGCCAGCTCGGGTCGGACCGCTATGTCTTCCCGGTTGCGAACCATCCGCTTGGTGAACTGATGGATCACAAACGGCTTCTGGGGAAGGTTGTCCTCGGCCACGATGTTCGCCAAGTACTCGCCCACCTCATTGATCTCGCTCGCGTTGGCATATCCGATGACCGTTGCGGGAGCGACACCCCAGGGCATTCGCCACTCCGTATCCAGAGCCAAACCTACGTCAGGCTCACGCAGATATTCCTCGTACTGCTGGATCTGCTTCATGAAGTGGCCGCCGCCGGGCTGAAAGTCGAGGATTAGGAGACCGTCTACCGAGCGGATGGCCTCCAGGTACTCCTCCAGATCCTCGCGAGAGGTATGGGCGCTGTAGTCGCCGTCGCTCCCGGGCGAAGCCTGGGCGACCGTCTGGATGTAGTCGAAGGCTGGGATTGTCGGGATCCCGGTCTTCTCCTCCCATTCCCGGGCTCGCTCGGCCACCCTCTGAGCGGCTTCCATCGGTGTGCCTTCGCCGGCAATTCCAAGGCGAGGCGTGGCGCCGCTGCCGTAGTCGGAAACGATGATCTTCCCATCGACCAAGTTGGCGCGGAACATCACCTGTTCACATCCCAAGAGCGCGTCGGGACCAGCGTCGTTGCTGGCGATCGCACAAACTTCCTGAGGACCTTCGGCCAACTGCACCGATGTCACGAATTCACCGGGCGCCGGCTCGGCCGCTTCAACGGGAGCAACTGTCGTGGTCGACTCCGATGCAGCCGAGGTGGGCGGAGCGGGGAGCTCGACGCTTGGAGCGGGCTGGTTATTGATCCAAATCGAGATCGGCAGGTCCGCTGGGCTCCCGTCTAGCTGGGTGATCCCCGCCAGCGTGAGCAAGCCGTTGTCGGCGAGGTTCAACTCGCTCAGAAACCCTCCGACCGTCGAGGGCTCGGGAGGGGGCGGATCCGTCAAGACCGCCTCGTCGACCATCGCAAGTTCGGCTGGCGGGTTCGGAACCGGGCCATCGGTCGGCGTGTCAGCGATACCCGGAACGGTGAGAGCGATGCCTGCTCCCAGCGCGAGGACAGCGAAGCCGAGGATGGTGTGACGGGGGCGGAGCTTCACCTCGCAAGTTTGATCCATGCAGCCAGCGCGATGGTGGCAATCAACACAGTCGAGACGATTCGAGTCCAAAGTCGCTCAATTGCGGCTTCGGCTACGCCGATGAAGAAGCATGGAGAAGACCTACCTCAGCGAACGTCAGCGCCAAGATCTCTTTCGGCTCGCCACAGTGGGGATGGTTCTCACCTTGCTGGCATCAAACGGGGGCCGTTACTTGTCGATCTCGCCCAGCGTCTTCGTGGTGGCGTTCTCGGCTGTCGTTCTCTCGTGGCTCACCGTCACCCGCCGTGAGCCGGATCCGGCACAGATTCGACTGGATCGAACCGGCGACTAAGTTGTCGCTATGGCGTCCGACATTTCGTGTGCAAACTGCGGAGAGGACGAAGCCCTAGAGGGCAGCCGAGACGGTGAGGTCATCACCATCACCTGCGAGTCGTGCGGACTGATCTGGGATCGAGATCTCACACCAAAATGTCCGACCTGTGGCTCCACCGATGTTCGAGCCGCATTCCAATCGATCCTTGAGAAGTCGCGCGGTACGCAGCTTTCCATCCAGTCGATGAAGCTGATCTACTTGTGCCCAACGTGTGACGCAGACCGCTTGGCGGACTACGTAAAGTCCAACACGCCGATCCCGCCAGATGTCCTCCCCGTTACGCCCCGAGACTGAATCGATTCCACGTCCCGACAACGGCGACGCGAGGGTAGGTTAGGTCCGTGATTCTGTCGGACCGAACGATCAAAGCGGAACTTGAAGAGGGTCGGATCGAGATCGAGCCGCTCGATGCTGGAGCGATCCAGCCGAGCTCGGTCGACCTCCGACTGGACTACCGGTTCATCGTTTTTCGCAATCACACCCGCAGTCATATCGACGTGAAGACCGATCTCACCGATCTAACGTCCGAGGTCGAGGCATCCGACGACAAACCGTTCATCCTGCATCCGGGCGAGTTCGTCTTAGGCTCCACCGCAGAGCGGATTCGGCTTCCGAACGATTTGGTTGGCCGTATCGAAGGCAAGAGCAGCCTGGGCCGGCTTGGTCTTCTCATCCACACCACGGCCGGGTTCGTCGACGCAGGTTGGAACGGGATGATCACCCTCGAATTCTCCAACGTCGCCAGTCTGCCGATCACCCTGTACCCGGGGATGAAGATCGGTCAGATCAGCTTCATCCAGATGACCACAGACGCGGATCGTCCATATGGCTCGGGCGAGCTGGGCTCGAAGTATCTCGATCAGGCCGGGCCTCGACCGTCGCGTTACTGGGAGAACTTCTCCAAGTAGATGTTGGCCACGGCTGGCAGGCGGACCTGGACCCGCGCGCTTTGCAAGGTTGCTCCGATCGAGGCAACGACCTACCTGGTTCTGGTGATCGGTACGGTCGCTCGCATCGGCTTCGGCGGGCCCAACCTGTCACCGATTCTGGGGCCGATTCACGGAGCAATATTCCTCTGCTACTTCGCGTGCGCTATTGAGGCGAAGGCCGAGAACGACTGGGACCTTCGGCGGACGGTGTCGATCCTGTTCGCCGCAGTGATTCCTCTCGGCGGCTTCTTCGTGGCGGAGAGGCTCATCCGGTGAGGTGGCTCGATCATCTCGAACTGGATCCGACGGTTCCGTGGATTCAGATGGGGACTCGGTCCTTGGGCGATCGGCCATGGCTTGTTGCCGATGAGCGGGCCGAGAGCGAGCTGTGGCTCCGACGTGATCTGCTCACAAACCAAGCCGATGAGGTCCTCATTGAGCCGCCACGCGCTGCGGGTGCGGCGCAGGAGCTCGAGGCGATGGTCGAGGCGGAAGGATTGACCGTGGTTAATGGTCCAAGCCCGCTCTGGCGACTCGGCGCGTCGGTTCAGGAAGACTTTTGTCTGCTGCAGTCCGAGAACAGTCAGTGGATTCTTCGGGCCGGAGTCTTGTGCTTTCCGTCCCGGTGGAGGCTGACGGCGAAGATCGACAAGCCGCTGTTGGGCGTGCACGCACCGGTGGTCGGTTACGCCGATGGGTTGGGGTCACGGGTCGACAGGCTGATATCGGGCCTGGGCAATCGGACGGTTCTCCGGCGGAACTGGTTCATCCACCCCGATTCCGCGCTCTTTCAGCCCGATCGTCCCAGCCAAGATCCCATTGTTGAAGCCGAGTATTGCCGTGAAGGACTGTTCGTTCGATCGGAGCGACAGACGCTGCGCCTCCTGCCAAAGAGTGGCTGGTGTGTTTTCACCATCCGGATCCAGCATTGTTCGCTTGACCAGTTGCTCCAGGCAAGGGGAAGTGACTTCGCCGCCTGGCTTGACCGTTCCGACGCTGCCACGCGAGACCATCGTGGCCTGTCGGGTGAGCAGGTCGATCAACTCCGGCTGGCTCTTTCCTAAGGCCGTAGGTCAGGGCCGCAAGGTTCGCAGTGCTCGCTCGGCGTGCAGCAATCGGCCGGCCAAGGTTTGGGCTGCGACTCGGTGAATCGCAGCCGCGAGGATTGGATCAGACTCCTCGAGATCTGTGAGTTCTCGCGCCGACAAGTGGAGAACCGTCGAAGGAGCCGCAGCTACAACCTCGGCGGTAGATTGCCCGCCGTTGTACAGGCTGATCTCGCCGAGCACCGTGGCGGGCAGCATCGTACGGAGTTTGATCGGCGGCCCCGACTCAGAAGGCAGTTGTGCGGTGAGTGCCCCCGACTGAAGGAAGAACAGACCGGGTGCCTCTTGGCCGATCTCGACAACCACCTCGTCGGTCTCGAAGTCTCGTTTGTTCAAGACCGCGATGATCTGCTCGGTACGATCCGCCCCCACCATCGACGAGAACAAGGTGTCGAGCATCACGGGGCCCTCACGCCGGAAATCAAACGGTCCAAGAAATGCGTCTTCACATGCAGCGACAGCATCGTCCAGGTTGGAGTAGACGTGCAGGGCTTCGCCTCCCGTTGTCACCTGCGAAACCAGGTCGGAGACAATGTGGTTCGGGCCCGCAAGGTGAACCATCAGATCCCGTTCGGCGGCTCCTCGTACAAGTTTGGCCAATGCGACCGATGCGGATGAGTCGATCCCGGTGACACCGTCGACGTCGAAGATCACATGCGACATCGGCCGTTCGGGAGAGAGGATTCGGGCGTCGGTGAAGACGCTGTACGCGGTCCCGAAGAAGAGATAACCGTCCAGCTCGAATACCGAAGCTCGGTTGCCGCGCTCTTCCAGCACAAGAGTCTCCGCAGGGCTTCGCTCGATTCCGCTTCGGAACTCCTGAAGGGTGTACGCGTGTCGAATCGCATCGATCCGGCTGTAGCGAAAGACGAACAATGCGATTGCGGCGACTGTCCCCAGCGCAATCGCCCACAAAAAGCCGAAGAGCAACACGGCGATACCGCTCGAGACGACCAGGAGATACTCCGAACGGTCGAGCGTTTTCCTCGAGTCCCATACCCAGATCATCATGAAGTCGAGACCCTGGTAGATCAGAAGGGCACCGATAATGAGAGTCGGCACGATCGTGAGAACTGCTGATCCTGCGAGCAGGGCGATCGCGAGGAAAAGGATCGAGAGGAAGGCTGTGCCTCTCCGCGGGCCGGAGAGTTTCCTAATCAAGAGGCTGTACCCAAAGAACATGTACGCCGGTGGCCCGCCCGTGGGCAACGAAGCCAGCATCGACCATCCGCCGACCTCGAGTTCCTGGTCGACATCGATGTCCGCTCCGGTCGCGGTGTCGAGCGCATGGGTCTTGATCAGGACCGCCAGTAGTGTCAGGACTGCGACCGTGCCAATCGCCGCTGACTGGCGGGCCACGGCCAGCCAATCTGCATCGGCGATGGTGAGGATTACGTCGGGGCTCCAATTGTTGGAATTGACTGACTCGTTGTAGAGCCAACCACGTTCTCTTGCATCACCGACGCTTACACCAGCGAGGACTCGGAGCAGTTGTGACACCGCCACCGAGCCGACAACTACGACCGGGATCCAGCCTCGAGTCCGTTCGGGGACCGTGAGCAGGTAGAAGCACACGCCAAGTATGACCGCCGGTACCCAAAGCGCGAGCGCGTCTGCCTCAAAGGCCGGGCCCACGCCGTCGGGAAGAATGATCGAGAACGCGCCGCTGAGGATCAGCACTCCGGAGGCAACTTGGAATCCTCCGATAACCGGGTGTGGGATAAACCGGACGAAGCCTCCCAGGCGTAGGCGCCCGGCTACCAACAGCAAGGCAGACGTCAGCGTGCTGATCGTGAACAGCAATGCGATGACGGTGGGTACCTGGGTCTGTCCCGTGACCTGGGTTGCGATGGATGCCGCTGCCACGCCAGCCACTGCGGTTGTGCTGTCTTGCACTCCTGCAACCATGCCCCTGAAACTCGAAGTGAGGGCGGTCACGATGCCAGTGATAAGAGAGCACGAGAGTCCGATGCCAATCCCGACCGGGAGGGCGTAGGCCAGGTCTCCCTGGAACACGAGTGCCATCAGGGACACCGAAGAGATGATGTTCATCACCCCAACGACGACCCCGTAGGACAGCGTCTCGAAGAGCTGGCTAGGAGCGAAATCTGCCGCTATCTCTCTCGGTGCCTGCCGGAAGGTTGCGGAAACGCTCACCGTTGTCTGTGGCCTAACGAGATAGTGGTTCGTTCGACCGCAAAACTCACGTCGTCTCGACTGATGCCAGCGGCGATGCGGTCAACATCGCTATCGGTGCGAAAAGGATCATGATGGAACAAGATCGTTTGACGTGCGCCAGCGGCGTCGGCCAGGCCGATCGGGTAGTCGTAGACGCAATGTCCCCAGTCCTGTCGAGATTCGAACTCGTCCTCGGTGAATTGCGAATCGTGGATCAGTAGATCGACACCCGACGCTAAGGCCATGGCAGCTTCGTGATGGGCGCCGTTCCCGTGAGGCCCGGGGCCGAGTGTGGTTGGACTGTGGTCAGGCATATACGCAACTGAGGATTCGCCGTCAGATATTCGGAAACCAAAGGTTCGACCGCCCTTATGAGGGATGTCGCGGGCGGTTACCTTGAAACCCTCGACCTCGTGTGTTCCTTCAGCGAGGCTTTCGGTTGTCCAGTTTCCGCGTAGGTCGGAGATGGCAACCGGAAAGAGTGGTGGAGAGAAGAATCGGCCCAGCACCTCGTCCACGTCCTCGTCCTGGTCGGGAACAAGAAGCCGGACAGAACTTCCGTCGCGATCGCCCTCTCGAAAAAACGGCAGGCCCAGTACGTGATCCCAGTGAAGATGGGTCAGCAGTATTGACCCCGAAAAGGGGGCGTCACCTATCAACCACCCGGCGGCGGCCAGACCGCTTCCGGCGTCGAGAACGAGCGACGGCGGTTCACCATCACGAGAAATGGCGACGCACGAGGTGTTGCCGCCGTAACGGGTGTAATCGGCTCCACCCGACGGAATCGAGCCTCGTGTGCCTAGTAGATGAACCTGCAAGCGTCTCCCCTTCGGCGCAGAGCATACATGGACTGACGAGGCGGTTCTTTTAATCGGGACGTACTACCCTCCCGGCACGGGAGCCGACAACGGGGGAGCCGCGAATCCTTGAATGCGCCGCTACAAGATGATCCTCGCAGCTACATTGCCGAAGCGCGGCGAAAAGCTCTGGTTGACGGGCAGCAGATCCCCGACACCGTGGATGGCTCGGGTCTCTTTGCGGACATTTCGGGCTTCACTCCGCTGACCGAGGCGTTGGCTTCAACTCTCGGGGCAAAGCGAGGGGCCGAGGCGCTCGTCGACAATCTGAATCGAATCTTGGAGGCACTGATCGGAGATCTTCACCGATTCGGTGGTGAGGTCATTTACTTCAGCGGCGATGCGATCACCTGCTGGATCGATGATGATGACGGTGCGGCAGCCGTTTCATGTGCGCTCCAGATGCAGCGGACGATGGCCGAGATTGGGCACGTAGAGGTCGGGGGCGAAGATGTTGTGCTGTCGCTCAAGGTTGCGGTCGCCACCGGTTCTGCTCGTCGTTTCGTTGTGGGTGACCCCGAGCTGCAGTTGATTGAGGTTTTGGCTGGATCCCTCATCGATGATCTTGCAGCAGCGGAACAGGTGGCCGAGCGTGGCGATTGCATTTTGGCGCCGTCTACTAGCCAGTCGCTTGGCCAAAGTGTTTCCGTCTCGGAGTTTCGTTCGGGAGATGATGGGCGCCAATTTGGCGTGCTCGAATCGGTGGCTGCCCCGGTTCCGCCTGGCGAAGCGTTTCATGGGTTTGAGGATCTGAGCACCGAGGTGGCTCGCTCGTGGCTATTGCCCACGGTCTTTGAACGTTTGTCGATCGGGGGCGGTGCCATGTTTGCGGAACTGCGCACCGTACTGCCGGTCTTTATTCGGTTTGGCGGGATCGACTTCGACAGTGACCCCGAGGCGCCAGCAAAGCTCAAGACGTTCGTCCGCACCGCCCAAGGGATATTGGATCGTTTCGGTGGAAGCCTGCTCCAACTCACCCTCGGCGACAAGGGCGCCTATCTCTATGCGGTTTTCGGCAGCCCGCAGGCGCACGAGGACGATTCGTCTCGCGCCGTGCGGGCCGCCAGCGAGATTCACCACGCGGTCGAGGGCACCGATGTGATCGATGTCCAGATCGGAATTTCACGAGGTCGTGTTCTCAGCGGCACGTGCGGTCATCCGCAGCGCCGGACCTTTGCTTGCCTTGGGGATCCAGTGAATCTGGCCGCCCGCCTTATGGGTAAGGCCGAGCCCGGAGCCGTCTTGGTAACTGCCGATGTTGTAGAGGCGGCCGGGCCGCTCTTCGTTTGGGCCGGAATCCCGCCGTTGCAGCTGAAGGGAAAGGCCGCCCCCGTCGAGGCGTACGTTCTCTCGGGCCTAAGTCGCGAGACGCGAAAAACGTTCACAAGGTTTCCACTTCCACTCGTTGGGCGCACGCACGAACTTTCGATTATCCAAGGCCGGTTGCATGACGCCACCCGGGGCCAGCGGAACGTGGTTGGGGTCACCGCGGAACCGGGAATGGGTAAGTCGCGACTTGTCGCGGAGATCGTGGACACGCTGGGCGAGGTGGCGGCAGACCTCGCTTACGGTGAGGCCGAGTCGTTCGGAACCACCACGAGCTACTTGGTGTGGCGAGATGTTTGGCGCTCGTTGCTCGACCTTGATGTCAACCCCGCCGCCGCCACGGTGACCGACAGAATTCGTGCGCTCGATGAGCGACTTGCTCCTCGAGCCCCGTTGGTGGCCGCACTCGTTGGCGCAGACATTCCAGATAACGAGATCACATCACTGTTCGACCCGAAACTTCGGAAGACCTCGTTGGAGAGTTTGGCATCCTCGATGCTCTCGGAAGTCGTTGATGATGGCCCAGTCGTCATCGTGCTCGAGGACTGCCACTGGATCGACGAGGCTTCAATTGACTTGCTCGAAGTGTTGGTGCGTGACTCGGCCAGTCTTCCGATCTTGTTTGTCATCGCCTACCGAACAGAAATTGCGCCAGCAGCCCGGGACCGTCTTCTCCAACTCCCGACGTTCGAAGAGCTGCGGCTAGCCGAGCTAACCGAAGACGAGATGCGGGAAGCAATCGGAACCAAGCTGGTGGCTCAGTTCGGTGCCGAAGTTATTGCATCTCCGGCTGTGATCGATCTGGTTATGGCGCGCAGCGAGGGCAATCCGTTTGTCATCGAAGAACTGATCAACTTCCTGCACCGCAAGAGTGTCGACATTGCCGATCCAAGATCGGTGCGGGATCTCGACATTCCCGAGAGTCTCCAAGCCATGGTTCTGCAGCGAGTCGATGCGCTTGAGGCTCATCCTCGGCGTGCCCTCAAAGTTGGCAGTGTGGTGGGCAGCGAGTTTGAGGCTGCGTCGCTCCCACCGGTCTACCCCGCTCTCGGCAACGCACGCGACGTGATCGGGTTCTTGGAGTACCTAGGTTCTGCTGAGCTCGTGGCTCGAGACGGCAACTACGAGGACTGGTGGCTCTTTCGCCATGCCGTCACCCGAGAAGTCGCCTACGAGAGCATTCCGTTCGGCCTGCGTTCGCAGCTGCACGAAGCGGTAGGTTCCTATCTCGAGTCCCGCGAGGAGTCGATAGACCTCGACCGGTTGGCTTACCACTACTGGAATAGTGAGAACCACGAGAAGAAGGTCGATTACCAGCGTCGGGCCGCGGAGGCCGCGCAGGCGTCGTATTCGAATGCTGCAGCGATCGAGTACTACGAACGACTCCTGACGGTCGTCGACGAGGCCGGCCGGAGCTCGGCTCTCAGCCAGTTCGGCGAAGTCTTGGAACTTGTCGGCGAGTGGAGCCGGGCCCAGGAGGCGGTCACCGAATCCCTTGCCCTTACCCGGGCCGCTGGTGATGTTTCGGCCTCTGGGTGGAACGTGGTGGCGTTGGCAGAGATCGCTCGCAAGCAGGGTCGGTTTGACGACGCACGAGACCAGTTAGATCAAGCACAAGACCTCTTTGGTTCAATTGCTGATCGGGCGGGCACCGGTCGGGTGTTACACCTCGCTGGAACGTTGGCGGCTCAGGGCGGCGACCTCGATTCGGCTCGTTCCTTCTACGAGGAAAGCCTGGAGATTCGTCGAGCTCTCGACGACCAATCCGGTGCTGCCAGCCTTCTTTCGAATCTTGGTGTGGTTGCCGAGTACGGCGGCCAGCTGGATGGTGCTCGATCGTTCCACGAGCAAGCCCTTGAGGCTCGCCAGTCGGTTGGGGACCGATGGGCCATCGCAGTATCAAACACCAACCTTGGAATGATCGAAGTTCTGTCGGGGGATTTCGAACGGGCTCGTGATCTGTTTTCTGAGGCGATGCGACTGAATGAAGAAGTGGGTGATGCCTGGATGGTGGCGGTGAGTCACAACAACCTCGGCAACGCGTACCGCGACCTTGGCGACGGATCCCAGGCTCGGCATCACTACCGCACGAGCGCGAAGCAGTACCTTCCGTACGCGGATCGATGGGCGACGGCTTTTCTTCTCGAGGACATCGCGGTGCAGCTCGCATTGGATGACCTTCCTCAGGAGGCGGTAACTCTCCTTGGAGCGGCCGATCACATGCGTTCCGAGATCGATTCTCCGCGCGCCGACAGCCTGGCAGAAATCTTGGAGACCCGGGTTGTTGGTCGGTCTCGGCTCGATGAGGAAGAAGTTGCAAATGCGAGAACTGCTGGTCGTTCCTTGTCGCTGGATGCCGCTCTGAACAGGGCAATCGTGGTTTTGGAAGGGTAGGAAGGCTTACCCAGATCGTTGTTTCGGCACAGTTCACAGATCTCATGTACTGTCCCCGCCGAGGGCGAAGATCTGTTGGAGCGGAGCAAGTAGATGCGGAAATTCAATATTGGGCGACGGCTTGCCGTCGCGTTCGCGACCCTTTTGATGGCGACGGGCCTGTTGGCGGTGCCTGCCGGAGCTGTGGAAGATGGCGGTTGGTTCATCAATACATTCCCCGGCCGTCCTGCGCTGGCGACCGCCCCGGAGACCCTTACCGATGGGATCAGCGGTCCCGCGCAGTTCAACTGGGAAACCTCTGGGGCTGAGACGCAGGCCTTCACAAACGCCGTCGGCGGGCCCGAGTTCTTCACGCAGGTTCAGGCGGGGGCGTCGACCGCAGACGTGATCGACGTTTTCATCGAGCTGAGCAGTGGCGGTGGCACGCTCAACGTCGTCAAACGAGAACAGGGTGCGGACACGCCGGTGGGCTCCTTTGAGATGGCGGCAGGCGACGATACGGCGACCATTTCAAACCTCTCGATCAATCGAGTCTCTGGCCTGACGCACGGTCTGAACTTCACGTTCGTTCCCGGCTCGCCGGCCTCCGAAGCCGCACCGACCAGCGCAGTGATCAGCTTTGACAAGCCGGCTATCGCCTTGGTCGGCGGACCAGCCATCGGGGCGACGTTTCCTCCCGGCACCGAGTTCAGCGATCAAATCCGAGTTACAGGATCGGTGTCACCGTTCGGTGTTTTCCGAGCTGAGCTCAGCCCAGGCCTTTCCTACCGGCCCGGAACCACGAGTGTGTCGCTCCTGGGCGTCAATCAGCCGTTTTCGGATCCAGAGATAAGCAGCCTTCCCGGTGGAGCGACCGAGCTTCGATGGTTCCCTGACACCGACGATTTCGAGGCCACAATCGCAGAACCGGCCCGCCTCTTCTTCGGATACGAGATCGATGGCGACGCGCTGCCCGGGCCCGCCAGCCTCTCGGGCGGAATCCTGCTTGCTGATGCTCAGTTCTCCAGCTCGCCGCGCACGTTCAACATTGGTGCCGACGTTGTCCCGAGCGTGACAAGCCTTGAGATCTTCTCATTCGAAGACCCAATGACGATCGGCACGCCATCGACCGTGGTGATTGTTAACCGTCTTGAGAGCGGACCGGCAACGGCGTTGGAGTCCATTGTCGCCGAGATCGGTGATGGCAACTTTGGGTTTCAGTATGTGCCCGGGTCGTCTCGAATATTTGACCTGAATGGCGAGCGGGCGATCCCGGATCCGGACATCTTCGGGGTGAGCGGATACGAGAACCTCACGTGGACGGCGCCGGTTGGAGGATTCCTCGTTGGACAGTTCGAGAATGCGATTCTCTCTTTTGACGTAGAGCCGATTCCCACGGCCGGCTCCGGTGACCTGAGCGCTTCGTCCACCCAGGTGAATGGCGACTTTGGCGGGTCCGACCAGGTGTTTTTTGGTGTCGTTACCGGGCTTGATGTGACGCTGGAGGACGTCCCGGCGCCGACCGAGACGCTGGTGGCGGGCGAGGTCGGAACCGCCACGGTGGTCGTGGCGTATGACAACGTCGTCAACTCTCTTCCGCAGATCCTTGTCGAAGTGTCCGGCGATCTTCGCTATATCGAAGGAAGCACACGCTTCGAGGGTCTGAGTGGGATCATCGATCCATACGAAGATCCCGACGACGATTTCGACCAGTTTAGATGGCAAGGGGTCGGCCCCGTCCCCCTCGATGCCACGACACCCTTGCGGTTCTCCTTCGACTTCGAGGTGATTGCTGGATCGGAACTCACCTCTGGTGCCCTCAACATCATCGTGACGCCGCCGGTCGGGGCCGACCAAGTTGTCTCCGCTGAGTTCGGAACCTCCGGTACGCCCGCCGCTACAGGCGAGGCCACACTTCTACAGGCAGTGCCACTTGCTGCCGCCAATGGAAATCCCGCCAGCATTGGTCTGGTTGGCACCGTCTTGGCCGATCCGAATACGACAGGTGACCTGCTCGTGTTCCATGCCAACAGCTGTACCGATGGCCTGCTCGATGAAGGCGCCTTCCTTGTCGGGACCCAGTCCGGCGTCACCACCGACGCCAACGGTGAGCTGTTCTTTGCCGCTGCGATCGCCAGTGGCCTGCAAACCGGATTCGTCTCGGCTCGGTTCGGTGTCGGTTCAGAATCTGCCTGCGTCGTACTTGGCCCCGACAACGACAGCTGGACCCGAGCCGCGACGGTGAACCCCGGCTCGTTCACGACTGGCGTGATCGATGGCGCCGGCGTTTCCCGTTGGTACAAATTCCCCGTCCAGCCGGGAGCCCAGGCCACGGTCGCACTCAGCGAGCTTGGTGAGAACTACGACATCGCGGTGTTCAAGGACATCGCTCAGGCCTACGACGAGCTCGCAAACCCTGAGGAAGACCTTCATCGACTAAGTGCCGAGTTCGCTCCCTCGGTCTTCTCGCCGAGTGTGTTCTCGCCCAGTGTGTTTTCGCCGTCGGTCTTCAGCCCCGACGCATACGCGCCGTCGGTCTTCTCGCCGAGTGTGTTCTCGCCGTCGGTGTTTAGTCCCAGCGTGTTCTCGCCGAGTGTGTTCTCGCCGAGTGTGTTTTCGCCGTCGGTGTTTAGTCCCAGTGTGTTCTCGCCGAGCGTGTTCTCGCCGAGTGTGTTCTCGCCGTCGGTGTTCTCGCCGAGTGTGTTCTCGCCGTCGGTGTTTAGTCCGAGCGTATTCAGCCCCAGCGTGTTCAGCCCCAGCGTCTTCTCTAGTGCTCAAAGCCGCAGCATCGTTGCGGTGTCGGCTAACGAGGGAACCGCAGCCGAGAGCGTCGTTGCCAATACCTGGAACAACACCGGCGACTACTACGTCCGGGTCACCGGTCGCAACGGTGCGTTCAACGCCGAAGATCCGTTCCAGATCAACGTCGATCTCGATGGCACGTTCTGCCTGGCCGCTCTCGACACCCCCCAAGCCCGCACACCTCAGGTCAACCCCACCGTCGATACGGTCATCGTGTGGGATCGTTCAAAGATCGAGGGCACCGAGGCGGAGAAGGACGCGCTACTTGCCCGCCTGAATGCGCTTGCTGCCCGCCCGGAGGTCGACGGTGTCGTGGTCGACATCACCAACGACTCCGAGGTCCTCACGCTTCGAGCCCAGGCCGAAGCGACCCCTAACTGTGTCTACGCAACCAACCTGGTCGCCGAGTCGATCAAGAACATCGTCGACTCCTACCGGAACCCCGAACTTCAGTACGTGACACTGGTTGGTGCCGACGACAGCGTTCCGTTCTTCCGCTATCCAGACCAGGCACTGCTCGGTCCGGAGCAGGACTACGAGCCTCCAGTTGCCGATGACAGCGCCTCTCAGGCTTCGCTGCGGCTGAACTACATCCTGGGTCAGGATCAGTACGGGTCGCGTATCACGGTCTCCCAGGGCGACGGAATCATTCCGATCCCGGACCTCGCCGTTGGCCGCCTGGTTGAAACCGCTGCCGAAGCAACCGGCGTAATCGATGCGTATCTCTCCACCGCGGCCGGCGTCGTTGGCTCCAGCAGTTCCTACACGACTGGCTATGACTTCCTCACTGATAGTGCCACCGAAGTTGCTAACAACCTTGAAGGCGGCACCGGTGGACCGGTGAACCGCCTCATCGATCCCGCCGATCGCTCTCCGGACGATCCACTGAGCTGGACCGCAACCGATCTTGCGGACGGTCTGCTTACCGGTGAGCGCGACGATCTCATCTTCCTGGCCGGCCATTTCAGTGCGAACAGCGCACTGGCGGCTGACTACGAGACGTCGGTGATCACCACCCAGCTTCGGGATTCCACGAAAGACTTCACCAATTCCATCGTGTTCAGCGGTGGTTGCCATAGCGGCTACAACATCGTGGATGGCGAAGTTGTCCCCGGTGTAACGCTTCCCCTCGACTGGGCGCAGGCGTTTGCCCAGAAGCAGGCCACCCTGATCGCCGGAACCGGCTACCAGTACGGAGACACCGACTTCATCGAATACAGCGAGCGGCTCTACGTTGGCTTCTCCGAAGAGCTTCGGGCCGACACCGGTGGTCCGATCGCCGTAGGCCAGGCGCTTAATGCGGCCAAGCAGCGGTACCTCGAAACCACTCCCGACCTTCGGGGACTCCATCGGAAGTCGCTCATCATCGCCACGGTGTTTGGCCTGCCGATGATCAGCGTTGACATGCCGAACAGGATCCCGCAGTCATTCACCCCGCAGCTCGTCGTGAATCCTCAGCCGGTGTTGAGCGGACCTGGTGGCTTCCTTGATCTCGAGTCGGCCGACGTCTCGTTGGACACCACCGACATCGACGAACAACGCGTTGGACTCACGAACCTCGACACCGGAGACGAGATCGGGGCCTGGTACTACACCGGTCCTCAGGGCGTGGTAACCAACCCGGCCGAACCGGCGATCCCGCTCTTCCAGCGCGATGTGAGCGTTGACCGCGACGGCCTCGTGCTTCGTGGTGTTGGTTTCCGCGGCGGGTCCTACGTGCAAGACTCCCGAGTCCCGCTAACAGGCGCACCCACTACCGAATTGCGCGGCGTGCACGCGCCCTTCGGCTCAACGGTGTGGTTCCCGCTTCGGATCACCACCACCAACTACCTCGGCGAGCTCAACGGCGGTGAAGGCACGACCACCTTGAGTGTCACGCCGGTGCAACATCGCGTTGAGACCCTGGGCCAGTTTGAGGCACTCCGCCGTCGCTATAGCGATGTGGGCCTGCGGCTGTTCTACAGCGGCAACACAACCGAGTACGCGGATGGAGCGATCCCGGCACTCGCGGCTGCTCCCACGATCACCGATGTCTCCGCGGTCGTCGACGGCGCAGATATCGCGTTCTCGGCTGTAGTGCTCGGCGATCCAGCGGCCGGGATCCAAGAGGTGTGGGTGACCTACACCGACCCGACTGCAGCGGCTCCCGTGTGGACCTCGCTCGACCTCGTTCAGGACGCTGCCGATCCCACAAGGTGGTCTGGCACGTTGGCCGGAGGGGCCAGCCTTGGCCAGCTTCAGTTCATCGTTCAAGCTGCGAACGGCGTTGGCCTCGTTGGCGTCGATGACAACCTCGGGACGTACTTCTCGATCGGTGAGGCGATCGATCCAGGTCAGCCGGAGCCAGAGCTTGCGCTGTCGGCTCTTTCGCTAAGCGCCCCGTCGAGCGGGACCTTCGGTTCAACTGTCTCGGCCACCGCCACCCTGTCGGTGACCGGTGGAGAGCCGCCCGCTTCGGCCGCCGGTCAGGTGGTTGTGTTCTCGCTCGGTCCAGTAACGGCGGTGGGTGTGACCAACGCTTCCGGAATTGCAACTGCGTCGTTGCCGCTGAACACCAATGCCGGCTCGTACACGTTGTCCGCTTCGTTCGCAGCTACGGCCACGATCGAGCCGAGCAGCGCGGAGAGTCCATTCACTATCGCCAAGGCAGCCTCGAGCTTGTCCTTGTCGGTTCCTGCAACCTCGGTTCCGTTCGGGACACCGGTTGATCTCACCGCCACCCTTGGCAAGCCAGATGGCTTCATCAACGAGCGCACGGTGTTCTTCACGATCGACGGTCCGGGCGGTCAGACCACCGTCCCGAGCATCACCAACTTCTCGGGCGTGGCGTCTGTGCTCGGCGGCGAATATGCACCGGGTACCTACACGGTGACGGCTCGTTTCCTTGGGGAGGTGCCGGTCATCGGCAACCTGGAGGATCCGAGCTATCTCCCTTCGGTTGTTTCGGCGTCGTTCGCTGTCGACGATGAGGTTGTGGCCGAGGCGCCGACGATCGTCTATGTCAGTTCGAGCTCGAACGGAAACGTTGGCGGTATCACCTTCGCCGATGAGGATGTTCTCGCCTACGACGTAGGGGCCGACCAGTGGGAGCTCATCTTTGACGGCTCCAGGGCCGGGATCACCGCCGACCTCAATGGCGTCGAAGTCTTCTCGGGCGCCGAAGGCATCGAGCGGATCCGGATGTCATTCCAGGCTCCAACCTCGGTCCCGGGTCTTGGAACGACCGACGACTCCGACATCGTTGACTTCTTGCCGACCGGGTTCGGCGTCGATACTGCCGGAACGTTCGAGCGGGTGGTGGATGGATCAGATGTGGGCCTCAGTGCTCGCCCCGAAGACATCGATGCCATTACCTCCGACGCTGCGGGAACCTTGGTGCTCTCCACCATCGGTGGCCATCGTGTGCCGGGAACTGCAGGCCCGGATCTCTTTGGACGAGACGAGGATCTGCTACGGCTAGACAACGGTCAGTTTGGGGCGAATACCACCGGCACGTTCTCGACCCTCTTCGATGGATCGGCAGCCGGAATCGACGGCGGAGACGTCACGAGCGCCTCGCTTGATACTGGCTCCGGCGACATCTACCTCACAGGGCTCGGCGGCTTCGATGCAACGACCGTGTTCGGTGATGGTGACGACGTGTTCGTGTACAACGAAGACGGGTTCGTGAAGTACCTCGACGGCGGCAGTGTCGGCTTCGGTGGTGAACAGATCGATGCCCTTCACGTACAGCTCGGTGACGCGGTGCCGGTCGTCGAACCAGAGCTCGAGTACAAGATCTACGTAAGCTCGAGTAACTCCGGATCCGTTGGTGGCATTAACTTCCAGGGAGAAGACGTGCTCGAGTGGGACTCGGTGACTCGTCAATGGAGCATGTTCTTCGATGGGTCGGATGCCGGACTGGCTGCAGAGGATATCGACGGGCTCGATATCCGTAGCGACGGATCGCTTGCGATTAGTCTGCGTACCCCGTTTGGAGCATTCGATGACAGCGACGTTCTCCTCGTCGGCCCCAATGGGCTCGAATCGATCGTCGATGGATCAACGCTCGGTCTGACGACCAGCGGTGAAGATGTATCGGCGATCGCCCGGTCAGAGGATGTGCCGCTGGTTTCCACTTACGGCACGGCCTTCGTTCCGGGCGGCGCATCGTTCCGCGACGAAGATCTCTTCGGACTCGGTGACCCGATCAGCATGTTCTTCGACGGCAGTGATGTAGGGCTCGGAGGTGAGGATATCTCGGCAGCCTCGCTCGGAACAGACGAGCTCTTCCTGAGCATCCTCGGAACGTTCAACGTTGGTGGCCTCCGAGGTGATGGAGACGATGTGCTGCGGTTCACCGGAACGACGGGCTCGGCAACGTCCGGTTCCTTCGAAAAGCTGTGGGATGGCGACGAGCACGGCTTCAACGGGGAGCAAATTGATGCGTTGCATGTCCTCGTGACTCCTCAGGACTAACTGAAGCGCGGTCGGTTCGGCGGTAAGGTGCCGCTGGCCGATCGCGCCGACGCGAGATCTTCTGAGGGGGAGAGTTGGAGAAACAGTTGGAGGTTGGACGCGTAGATATCAAGCGCGTCGCGGGCGATTCGATCTCTTCGGTGGCGCTAGCGATCGGGGGCATCGGCCTTCCGATCTCGCTGGCAGCCCTCATCTTCAGCGACCCCCTTGCAGGTGGCCTCGCTCGAGCGACGAGCGCCTTTGTGTTCGGCAGTGCCATTCTCGCCGCATGGATCGCTTGGCAGTCGGGCGCAGTGCCGTCCTTTGCCAGCGTGCAGGATGCACCCGCAGTGATCATGGTGCCGGTGGCTGCCTCGGTCGCATCGGC
>CALHFG010000045.1 GCA_938029215.1 uncultured Acidimicrobiales bacterium
CGGTACAACTCGACGAAAGGATCTTCCGCGTCGCCACGCGCTGATGCCGACAACAGCTCAGCGTCGGAACGACTGTCGGAAGAATCCACACCCCTTGTATGCCACACCAACCGATCTTGTTACAGCCAACGGGCGCCGAGGTCGCTCTTCCTTTGGGCTCAGGGGTTGGTTTCCGGCCGCTTATTAGCGGTCATGCACCAACAGAGAGGCCGGAATGGCGGAGCGTCTGTCTATCCGGGAACTGAGCAACTCCGCTCCAGCACCAACCGCGAAGACAGCTAGACCGTCACTACGGTGAGCCCGGCAGCGGTGTATTGGCTGGCGAGCGCTTCGTCGTCGACAACCAGTGCCCCAAGGGCAGCGTTTTCGTACCATCGGTTGCGAAGCTTCACGGCGTTGCCCGGCGCCGAAGGGTCTCCCTCGAGCACGACTTCGTACGTTGCACGGGCATACGCCTCGTCGAAGCGAGAACGGACCGAGTCGTCCCAATTGACCGCAGGGTCGGCGAAGGGCAACACGACGGCGAGCGGAACTCGCTGGGCGAGCGCTTCCTCGGCCGCTAGCAGTTCAACGCCCCGTCGCAGCCCGGTAACGACAACCGACTCTGAATTCAATGAACGGACCGCGTCGCGCACCGCCTTTTCCTGGCCAGCCGTTGGCGTGGTGGAGCCAATCACGAGCAATGCAGGACCCACCGGCCACGGAACTTCGACACCTTGGTCGACCCCGATGGAGGAAGCCTCGTCGATGTCTACCGACCCGGCGCCGTCGAGTTCTCTCAAGGCATCCTTCGCAGCGACCGCCAACTCGTCCGCAAGATCGTTCATCGGGTTACCCGAATGGCCCTTCACCCAGCTGAACTTGAGCGATCCGTCTTCGAGGCGCGGCACTGCGAGATCGATGAGGGGCTCCCAGAGGTCCTTGTTTGCCACTGGCTTACGTTGGCTGTTCTTCCAACCCCGCTTCTTCCAACCCACGTACCACTTGTCTTTGAAGCAGTTGACCACGTATGTGGAGTCGGAGTGAATGTGGATTGGTTCGGCATTGGCTTTGATGGCCTCCAGCACCGCCTGAACTTCCATTCGTTGGTTCGTGGTATGGGCCGCAGCGCCGCTGCCGTGAGGCCCGTCGGGAACAACCCAGGCCCAGCCGCCCGGACCAGGATTCCCTGAACAGGCACCGTCGGTATAGACATCGATCATCGGTTTTGGTTACCCGCGGGATACATCGGGACTAAGCCTACGGGCCCCCAAGGGTGACCAATAGACTGACCCGCATGCGTACGAATAGTTTTCTCGGCAATCTCCCTGACATTGATCAAGAAGAAACGACCGAGTGGCTGGAATCGCTGGAATCGGTAAACGACGCATCGGGCAAGACCCGGGCTCGTTACCTCGTGGGACGCATGAACCAGCGGGCTCGCGAGCTGCAGCTGGGCACCGCCGAGCCAACTTCGACCGACTACGTAAACACGATTCCCGCTGAGGACCAACCGTTCTTTCCCGGCGATGAACACACCGAACGACGGATCAGGGCCTACATCCGCTGGAATGCCGCCGCCATGGTCGTGCGCGCCAACAAGAAGTCCGACGGCATCGGCGGCCACCTCTCCACGTTCGCCTCATCCGCAGCGTTGTACGAGGTGGGGTTCAACCACTTCTTCCGAGGTAAGGACGATGGTCTCGCCGGCGATGCCGTGTATTTCCAAGGCCATGCCGCTCCTGGCGTGTACGCACGGGCATTCCTCGAAGGCCGGCTAACCGATACCCAGCTAGACAATTTCCGTATGGAGGTAGGAGGCAATGGTCTGTCGAGCTACCCCCACCCCCGTCTGATGCCGGACTTTTGGGAGTACCCCACGGTGTCCATGGGGCTCGCTCCGATCAACAGCATTTACCACGCCCGATTCAACCGATACCTGGCTGATCGCAAGATCGAGGACACCAGCGGCACTCGTGTTTGGGCCTTCTTGGGCGACGGCGAATCCGACGAGCCCGAGACACTGGGCGCCATCTCGCTGGCCGCTCGTCACGGGCTGGACAACCTCACCTGGGTCATCAACTGCAACCTGCAGCGGCTCGACGGGCCTGTGCGTGGAAACGGCAAGATCATCCAGGAGCTCGAGTCGGTCTTCCGGGGCGCTGGCTGGAACGTCATCAAGGTGGTTCATGGCAGCCGCTGGGATGAACTGCTTCTCAGGGACGTCGATGGCGTGCTGCTCAACAAGATGAACGAGACGGTGGATGGCGAATTCCAGCAATACGCCGTCGAAGACGGCGCGTTCATTCGTGAGAATTTCTTTGGGCCCGACCCTCGGCTCCGCAAGATGGTCGAACACCTTTCCGACGATGATCTTCGAGCTCTCCCCCGTGGTGGCCACGACTACCAGAAGGTGTTTGCCGCCTACAAGGCCGCCACCGAACATAAGGGCCAACCAACGGTCATCTTGGCCAAGACCGTGAAGGGTTGGACTCTCGGCGAAGGCTTTGAGGGGCGAAACTCAACCCACCAGATCAAGAAGATGACCAAGGCTCAAATCCTTGACCTTCGTGACCGCCTGCATTTGCACGACGAGATCCCGGCCGAGTCGCTGGAAGACGGTGTTCCCCCGTACTTCCGACCGGCTGAGGGCTCGCCCGAGTACGAGTACATGATGAGTCGTCGTCGGGCTTTGGACGGGGCCGTGCCCAGCCGAATCGTTCGCGACCGCCGTCCCCTACCTGCTGCTCCCGATGCGCCATTCCAGCAGTTCTTTGAAGGTAGTGGTGGCCGTGAAGTGTCCACCACCATGGTCTTCACCGCGATGCTGCGAGAAATGATGCGGGCGGAAGGGTTTGGCGAACGTGTTGTTCCCATCATCCCCGACGAAGCACGAACCTTCGGCATGGACAGCATGTTCAAAGAGTTCGAGATCTACGCGCCCTTCGGACAGAAGTACCAGCCCGTCGATCACGAACTCTTGCTGTCATACGCCGAGGACACCGACGGACAAATCCTCGAAGAAGGAATCACCGAAGCCGGGGCCACCGCATCGTGGATCGCAGCCGGTTCCAGCTATGCCCACCAGGGCGTACCAATGGTGCCGTTCTATACGTTCTACTCGATGTTCGGGTTCCAGCGGGTCGGCGACCTCATTTGGGCCGCCGCCGATGCCCGCGTTCGCGGGTTCATGATGGGTGCTACCGCCGGACGAACCACGTTGATGGGAGAAGGTCTTCAGCATCAGGACGGCCACAGCCATGTGCTTGCCAGCACCGTTCCGTCTTGTCAGGCCTATGACCCTGCGTTCGCTTACGAGCTTGCCGTCATCATCCAAGATGGCCTCAAGCGGATGTATGTCAACGGCGAGGACATCTTCTACTACATCACCATCTACAACGAGAACTACGAACAGCCAGCGATGCCGAAGGATGCCGAAGACGGCATTCTCAAGGGCCTCTACCGTTGGACCGACGCTCCCGAGGGCAAGGAACAAAAGGCCTCAATTATCTTCTCGGGAATCTCCCACACCGCCGCTCGAGAAGCTCAGGCCGAACTTGCCGAACGCTTCGACATTGGCGTTGATCTGTGGAGCGCAACGTCGTTCAAGCGGCTGCGCGAAGACGCGTTGGCGGTAGAGCGATGGAACAAGTTCAATCCCACCGAAGAACAGCGCACTTCGTATGTGACCGATCAGCTCTCCACGAGCAATGGCCCAGTCATCGCCGTTACCGACTTCATGCGCAGCGTGCCGGAGATGATCGAGCGATTCGTGCCACGTCGATTCCGGGTCCTCGGAACCGAGGGGTATGGACGCTCTGACGATCGAGAAGCGCTGCGGGCATTCTTTGAGATCGACACCCCGAACGTCATCGTGGCTGTCCTCTCTGCCCTCGCCGAGGAGGGCACCGTCGATCCGGGCACGGTCGCCACGGCCATCGCTCACTACGGGCTTGCACCCGACGCCCCCGAACCCTGGGTGACCGACTAGTCCCACCAACGCAGTTTCCTGCATCCAAAACGTGCTCACGATCGACAGTGTGATCGTGAGCGTGTTTGACCTTCCCGAACCGAAACCGTCGCCTACCCCTGTTCGGGTGGCCACGGTGAAACGGACGATCGAACGTCCTCGGGGATTCATTGATCAGCTCATCGATGCGGTCATGTCCGTTCCAGCGGCAACCCGCCGACGCGGACTCGCAGCGTCGGTTGTGGGAATCAGCATCCTGGCCAGTCTCGGCGCAATGGCCTCAGCTGGCCCGGGCGAAACCCCGACATCGGCCGTTCCGACTGACGCAGTGCTGTTCATCGACGCACCTCGAGAATCATTGGCGCAGGCTCCAACAGGCATCGCCACACCAGACACTCCCCCTCCAACAGTGGCGCAAACCAGTACGGTGCCAACAACGATTGCACCGGCTCCGACCAGCGTTCAAACCTCACCAGTGACCGCACCCCCTCGAGTGCTCGCCAAGGCGACGATTCCCGCAGAAACCGACGGCTAAGCGGCTCCCACGTACACCCAGCGTCCGTCGAGACGTCTGAACGTGCTGTTTTCGCTCTGCTCGGCCACCGTGCCATCACCATCCACATATTTGGCCGTGAAATGGACCGTGCCGACGCTGTCGAAGGCTCCTCCCCCGGTTGTGTGATGGATCTCAAGACCGGTCCACTGATCATCGCGTAACCGGATCGTGGCCGGCACGCGATCAGGGTCCCATGAGTGACGTAGATATTTGGCGTCGCCAACGGCAAACGCGGAATATCGAGACCGCATCAGATCCTCCGCCGTTATCGCCGGACGTTCGCCGCGATGAATCGCGCCACAGCACGTGGCAAAGTCGCTCATTCGGCCGCAAGGACAGGGGTTCGATGCCACCGTTGCAAGCTACAGCTTTCCCCTGGTGTGCCGATAGTTCCAAGGTGGACCAGCCTGCCCCGCCAGATTTCATCATCAACGTGCAAAACGTTCATCGTTCCTTCGGTGACGTTCACGCACTGAACGACCTAACCATCCAAGTCCCCCGGGGTTCGATTTCGGTGTTGTTGGGACCAAATGGCGCCGGCAAGACAACGGCGATCCGAATGATCACTGGAGCTCTAGGTCCAGACGTTGGAACCGCCCGAGTCTTTGGACTCGACCCCACCTCGGCCGATGGCGAAGAGGTGCGACGCCGCTGCGGCGTCGTGAGCGCAAAGCCCAGTCTTTATGACCGACTTTCGGGTTGGGACAACTTGCGTTACTCAGCAGAGCTCTACGGCATCGGCAAAGGCCCGTCAGCCGATAACGCGATCCGAGATGCCGCTGGTCGGTTCGCCATCGAACATGCACTCGACCAGGAGGTCGGTGGCTACTCCACAGGAATGAAGACTCGCCTGGCGTTGGCCCGTTCCATTCTTCATGACCCAGATCTGCTCCTGTTGGATGAACCAACATCAGGACTCGATCCCGAGTCCGCTGTCGCCGTCCTCGAGCTCATTCGCAACATGACCAGCGAAGGCCGGACGGTTCTGATGTGTACTCATCTGCTGCTTGAAGCTGAGGGACTCGCAGACGAGGTGGTCATCATGCAGCAGGGAACGTCCCTCGAATGGGGAACCCCCGATGCTCTCGGCGAGAAGTACCTCCCCGAAAAGAGGGTCCACATCGGTGTGACGCTCCCGGCCCAGCTCGATCTCCTCTCTTCCATGCCCGGCGTCATCGACTACGACGCCTCCGATGGTGGGGCGGTTGTCGAAGTGCGGACCTTCGACGCTGTTCCCGACATCGTCAACCGGCTGGTTGCAGGCGGCGCCATGATCACCTCGGTCTCTCCGTTCATTCCCAACCTGGAAGACATCTACTTCGCGATTCGGCGAGAAAAGGGTTCATCCAGTGATGAGCTGCCACCGCCCGAAGCGCCGACCGCTCGCCCAGCCCGCAGCCGTGTCGCTGAGATGGCTCGCTAGAAGAGGATCAAAATCATGTTTGGACTTGATATCTCCCGCATCCGCACGGTCGCACGAACCGACCTGAAACAACTACGGCAGGCAAAGGACTTCTGGGTGCCTATGACCCTGCTGGGGTCGTTCTTCTTCGTGATCATCCCCACCATCCTTCTGGTCACGATCACTTCCATTGGAGAAATCGGCGTCGTTGATCAGGTTGCCGACACGCTCGATGTTCTACCGGCCGCTGCCCAGACCCAGATCCCCGAGACGACCTCAGGCGGCGATCCGGTTTCGGATGCTGGTCGAACTGCATATGCACTTGCCGTGTTCCTCTTTGCTCCAGTGGCAGTGATCGTCCCCCTGACGATTTCGACCGCTGTCGGCGCGGCCACGATCGTAGGCGAACGTGAGCGAGGCACCGGCGAGTTCCTGGCTCACAGCCCGGCCGGCGCACGAGAGATCTACATGGGCAAGCTCATCGCTTCGCTCATTCCCGGCTACATGACCACCGTGATCGGCTTCGGTCTGTACAGCCTCATTGTCAACCTGGTCGTTGGACCCGAGGTCGGCGGTTGGTTCTTTCCCACATTCCAGTGGTGGGTAATGATCGTCTGGGTTCTTCCACCGTTCCTGGCGATCTGCCTCTCGCTGGTCCTTCGGCTTTCGGCGACGGTTCGATCAACCGCAGCAGCCCAACAGGCCTCGGGCCTCGTAAGCCTGCCGCTCATCATGATCGCGTACAGCCAAAGCACCGGCGTCCTTTTTGGTGCCGGCTATCTGCCCTTCGTCCTGGGAGCTGTCGCCTGGATGGCGGCATTCTTCTTCCTCTCCCGAGGCGTTCGTAGCGTCACCCGCAGCCGACTCCTAGGTGTCGCCGCCGGAATGTAACTGATGGACGGCGAGTTTGCGTATGACGAGAGCGGAATCAACCGGTTCACGTACAAGCTTGCTGCTCTTCTGATTGTGGCGACTGCGCTCGTCGTTCTGTGGACGAACCTGGACTGGGGTCAAAACGAGGTGCTCTGTGGTGGAGACCCACTTGATCTCTTGGAGCCTGGCGACCCCTGCTACTCCAGAATCGACTAGTAACGCATCGCTACGAGGGACCTACTGCTCAGCGAGCTCGGCCATCACGGCATCATCAAGGTCGATGTTCACATGGATCGCCTGCACGTCGTCGTGATCATCAATCAGGTCGACCAGCGCCATGACGGCCTTCGCTTCGGAAGAATCGGAGATCGGCACGAGGTTGGTGGGGATCATCGTGGTGTCAGATTCCTCGACCTTGATGCCCTCGGCTTCCAACGCATCCCGTAGAGGATTTACGTCGGTCGGCTCGCAGGTGACCTGCCAAATCTCATCGAGATCCTGGAGGTCTTCGGCTCCGTTGTCCAGCCCAACCATCATCACGTCGTCTTCGCTCGCGTCCTTGGAGACCTTGAGAATCCCCTTGCGCTCGAACTGCCACGACACCGATCCCGGCTCGGCCAACGATCCGCCGTTCTTGCTTAGCAACGAACGCATCTCTGAGCCAGTGCGATTCCGATTGTCGGACAGCGTCTCGATCATCATGGCGATTCCATGAGGTGCATAGCCTTCGTAGGTGATGTCCTCGTAATTGACGCCTTCCAACTCGCCTGTTCCCCGCTGAACGGCCTTCTTGATCGTGTCGAGCGGCACCGAGTTGTCTCGGGCCTTCTGGAACATGGTTCGCAACGTGGGATTGGCGTCGGGGTCACCGCCACCCTGACGCGCTGCCACCTCTACCTGTTTGATGAGCTTGGCAAAGACCTTGGCCCGCTTTTGGTCAGCGGCACCCTTCTTGTGCTTGATCGTTGCCCATTTGGAATGACCCGACACTTTGCTTGTTCCTTCACTCATGGCGATCGGCGCTTGGGCACCGATCTTTTTCGTTCAGCTCGCTCCGCTC